>QLUL01000119.1 GCA_018725425.1 Chloroflexota bacterium | reverse complement strand
AAGCGGATCGGCATGATCACCGGAGCAATATTTGCCCTGCTTATCGTGCTGGCTATCATATTCGGGTGAGGCCGCCTATATTTTCTCTTCAAACTCTTCATCTTCAAACTCTTCATCAAGCGCTTGCACGGCTGGCAAGATCGGGTTGATCCTCTCCCGTAGTTTCTTTCGTGATGCCGGCAATCTCCGAATGGCCTCCCTCACCGCAGAGAGTTTTTGTTCCCGATCCTCGCCACTCAGGTCCACCACCACCCCCCTCACCCCGATCCCCCACAGGGATTTCAGGTCGGAAATGTCAGCAGGCAAGAGCGCTATGGCCGGTGTTCCAGCAAGAGCGATCAGCCGCTGGTACTCCAACAGCCGATGCACGCTCAGGGGCAGTTCATCGTTGCTTCTGAGAAGTATGGCCTCGACGGATATTTGCCCCACAGCTCTGGCCAGGCTATCGCCCAGCAAGGTATCGATCTCAAGTACCAAGCCCATTCTTTCCTCTACGACGATTCTGGCCGACACGTCAGATTTGAATACCAGATAGTCACAGCCTGCATCGGCAAGTTCAGCTAGTCCCTCGGTGTCCGCAGTCCCCAGCCGGACCCCCCAGGGAACGAGAGGCAAGAGGCAAGAGGCAAGAGGTAAGAGGCAAGAGTCTGGCTTCTGGCTTCTGGCTTCTTGATCCTTGACTCGCATCGACAGGAGCTCGACCCGGTCATCTGAGTCCTTAACGTCGAACAACAGGGCATCCACTTCTTCGGGAATGGAATTTCCTGTGCTAGCTTCGCTCGGGGGCAACTGGGCAATCAGCATCATGCCCGCGTTCTTAGGCTTCGCTATTCCGCCAAATCCCAGAGGCCGTGTCTTTTCGCGCGAGATTCGCTCCAGCTTCTTTATGAACTCACTCACTCTTGTCTCCTTTCGTTATGCCGGGGATAAACCCCGGCGCTACGCAAACTGTTCAGCCACAGAGCACACCGAGATCATAGAGAGATTGCTACCCCCTGCATCCTACCCGTTTCTCTGTGGACTCTGTGGCTATCATACGCTGCTGGTTCATCTGTTCCCGCAATCTGGCTGCCTCCAGCCTTGCCGCCGAGGGGAAATCCTTCCCTTTTGAAGCATATAGCACCTGGCGCGAGCAGTTGATGATTGCTTTCTCCCCGTTGGCGTCAACTCCATACTGGACGGCCGATGATAGCTCTCCCCCCTGGGCTCCGATGCCGGGAATCAGCAGGGACATATCGGGGCACAACTGGCGGACTCGCCTCAAGGACCGGGGCTGGGTAGCTCCGACGACAAGACCGATGTTGCGATGAACATTCCATTCGGCGGCCTTCATCGCTACCAGTTCAAAAAGGGGGACGGCATCCTTAGCCGCATCCGAACGGCAACGGAGTTGTTGAAAGTCCGCCGCCCCGGCATTCGAGGTGTTGCAGAGGATAAAAATCCCTCTATCAGTGTAATCCATGAACGGCTCCAGGGAATCGTGCCCCAGATAGGGATTCACGGTGGCGGCATCGAAGCCATATATCTCAAACAGGGCCTGGGCATACTTGCGGGCGGTGTTCCCGATGTCACCCCGCTTGGCATCGGCGATGACCGGGATGTCGCCCGGAATAAACGTGAGGGTCTTTTCCAGAGCGATGAGGCCATCAATGCCCAGGACCTCATAGAAGGCGAGATTTGGCTTGTAGGCACACACTAGGTCTTTGGTCGCCTCGATGATCTGGCGATTGAACTCGGCAACCTCCACGTCGGGCATGAGCAGAGGATCGGGGTCCAGCCCGATACAGAGAAGGGTGTTGTTTTTTCGGGAGGCCTTCAGCAGCTTTTCAATAAAATCCATTTCGGTCAATCTGCCTCACTGTTTAATCCCAAGGGCTTCCTCTCTATATCTCTTCCGGTGAAAATCGAGATCATGGTACTCCACAATGCTTAAGATTTCGAAGTCACTTCTCACTGCCTCATCCCTGCTGAAGAGCAGAATCCCATTCTTCATCACATTGAATCTAAACGATAAAGGAGAGTGATAGCGGCCTCAATCCGCCGCAGGCACTTCCCTTTCCCCAAAACCACCATCGTCTGAAAGAGGGGTGGGGCGGCGGTGCGGCCGGTGACGGCTACCCTCAAGACACCGAAAAGCTGACCTGTCTTGAGTCCCATCTCCTCAGCCAGGGGACGAAGCGTGCCTTCCATGGAATCAGTATCAAAACTCTCCAGTGCGGAGAGCTTCTCCCGTGCCGCATTCAGCGCCGTGAGTGTGGACTGCGGAGTCATCTTCTTGCCGACCAGCAGCGATGGATCATACTGCAGTGCATCGAGGAAGAAGAAGTCGGTGTAGGCGCCGAGTTCATTCAAAGTAGCTATGCGCTCCTGAATCAGGGGCACGATGCGCCTCACATATTCCTCGGAGATGGGACGCTCCACTTCCTGCGGCAGGGAGCTCTCCAGAAGCGGCATTATCCGCTGCAAGAAGGCTTCGGGGCGGAGTTCTCGAAGATAAACCCCGTTCATCCAGCGGAGTTTCTCGTGATTGAAGATGGCCCCGGTCTTGCTGACGCGCTCGATGGAGAAATTAGCCACCAGTTCCTCTCGGCTTAAGATCTCGGTGTGGTCATCTAGAGACCAGCCCAGCAAGGCCAGGAAATTGAGCACCGCCTCCGGGAGATACCCCTGATCCTTCAGTTCGGTAACTGATGTTGCCCCATGGCGCTTGCTCAGTTTGGATTTATCGGGACCGAGGATCATGGGCAGGTGAGCAAAAAGAGGCGGTTGCCACCCCAATGCCTGATAGAGCAAGACGTGGCGTGGGGTGCTGGAGAGCCACTCGTCGGCTCGCATGATGTGGGAAATTGCCATCAGGTGGTCGTCGACGATATTGGCCAGGTGATATGTGGGATAGCCATCCGATTTGAGGAGCACAAAATCGTCCAAAGTGCTGTTCTCGAAGACTATCTCACCCCGGATCAGATCGTGAAACCGAGTCTGCCCGTCGAGCGGTGTTTTAAGGCGCACCACCGGGGTGACGAGTCTGGAGACGCTTCGCTCTGGAGACGCTTCGCTCTGGAGACGCTTCGCTCTGGAGTCCCCCTCCCCCCCCGACTCGGGACTCTCGACTCGGGACTCTCGACTCAAATTGCGACAGCGCCGGTCGTAGCGCGGCGGCTCCTTCCGTCGAGCCTGTTCGACACGCATCTCATCGAGCCGCTCCGGGGGGCAATAACAGAGATAGGCGTGACCTTCGTCGAGCAACCGTCGGGCGTAAGAATGATAGGTGTCGAGTCGCTGGGACTGAAAGTAGGGCCCGTAGTCCCCGCCCACCTCCGGCCCCTCGTCCCAGTCCAGTCCCAGCCAGCGCAGGCTATCGAGGATACTTTCGAGGGCATCTTCCACCTTGCGGGCTTGATCGGTATCCTCGATCCTGACGATAAAGCTACCGCCGTAGTGGCGGGCGAACAGCCAGTTGAACAGGGCGGTCCTGATATTCCCCACATGAGGGTATCCGGTAGGGCTGGGGGCAAAGCGCACCCGAACGTTCGGCTCAGTCATGACTTCTCCATACAAGAGGGGTATTTAGAATCGACTCCTATTTTAGCACGATCCGTAGTGATAGTCTACGCCTAAGCCGTCAGCATTCAGTCGTCAGCCGTTGGCTGGTTACTGGTGACTATGGATTTTTCCAAGAATTTTGAAATGTACCCTTTTAGTTTGACAGAGATAACAAATTATTGTATCCTAACCCGGACAAGCCGGAACCAACAAGGCATATTGTCGTTTAAACTCTAAATCCGAAGCACGAAATACTAAACAAATCCCAAATCCCAATGTTCAAATGTTCAAAACTGCCTCATATTTGGAATTTTGCTATTTGGATTTGTTTAGTGCTTAGAAATTAGGATTTAGGATTTTTCCATTTTGCGCAAGACTTTAGATTTAAGGGACTAAATGGGGGAGGTTCTCTGCGGAAATCCATTAACTGAAAGGAGTTTTAACTATTAGTTGACTTTTGTTTATATTCGTGTCTCATCGGCAAGTCAAAGGCCAGATTTAGAAAACCAGCGAACCTCATTAGAGCAATTTGTAACCGCTAATGGATGGGCAATTAACTTATGGTTATCTGATAAAGGAAATATAAGAAGGCGTTAAAGGAATCATTGGTCAATGGAAATAACAACGACCCGAATAGTCCAAGTAATTAATCCTACCCAGAATAAGCTGGTTGAGATTTATGAGATAGCC
>QLUL01000118.1 GCA_018725425.1 Chloroflexota bacterium | reverse complement strand
TCAGGCCGGCCTACACCCTGGGGGGAACCGGGGGCGGAATAGCCTTCAACCGGGAGGAGCTGGAGGTGATATCCGCCAGGGGCATAGAGTTCAGCCGCATCGGGCAGGTTCTTATTGAGGAGTCGGTCATCGGTTGGAAGGAATATGAGCTTGAGGTGATGAGGGACCTGGCCGACAATGTGGTTATCATCTGCTCGATAGAGAACCTGGACCCCATGGGGGTTCACACCGGCGACAGCATCACCTGCGCTCCAGCCCAGACTTTGACCGACAGGGAATATCAGGAGATGCGCGATGCTTCCATAAAGGTCATGCGAGAAATTGGTGTTGAAACCGGGGGCTCGAATATTCAGTTTGCCGTAAATCCCCAAAACGGAGAAATGGTAGTCATCGAAATGAATCCCCGGGTGAGCCGAAGCTCCGCCCTAGCATCAAAGGCCACCGGATTCCCCATTGCTAAGATCGCCGCCAAACTCGCCGTCGGGCTCACCCTGGATGAGATACCGAATGATATAACGAAGGAAACCCCCGCCTCTTTCGAGCCAACCATAGATTATGTAGTGGTCAAGATGCCCCGATGGCCCTTCGATAAGTTCCCCGAGGCGGATAAGACGCTCACCACGCAGATGAAATCGATCGGCGAGGCGATGGCACTGGGGAGGACATTTGAGGAAGCCTTGCAGAAGGCGGTGAGGTCGTTGGAGATCGGGAAGTACGGATTAACGAGTCGAGGGTCAAGAGTCGAGAGTCCAGAATCACGGGGAGAGGGACTCCAGTTGACGGGCAAGATGCCCGTCCTACCAGACTCCAGACTCCAGACTCCAGATAGTCTTGGGGAGGAATTGCTCAACAAGCTGAGATTCCCGGTCGCCGAAAGAATCTTCCTCGTCGCAGAGGCTTTCAAAAGGGGAATTCGTGTGGAAGAGGTGGCCGAACTCACCAGGATCGACCCCTGGTTTCTGGAGAAGGTCAAGAACATCACGAGTCTAGAGTCTAGAGTCGAGAGACTCCAGTTGACGGGCAAGATGCCCGTCCTACCAGACTCCAGACTCCAGACTTCAAATCTCATCCCCCGGGAGCTAATGCTCGAGGCGAAGAGGATGGGTTTCTCCGATAGACAACTCGCTGATCTCTTGAAGACCGATGAGCTGGAGCTTCGGGGCAAAAGAAAGGAAATGGGGATAGTTCCAACATATAAGCTGGTGGATACCTGCGCCGCCGAGTTCGAGGCCAAGACTCCTTATTACTACTCTTGTTATGAAGATGAGGATGAAGTCGAGGTAACGCCAAGAAAGAAAATGCTCATAATCGGCGGGGGGCCGAACAGGATAGGGCAGGGTATTGAGTTTGACTATTGCTGCGTTCAGGCGGTTTTTGCCCTCAAGGAAGAGGGGTATGAAACCATAATGGTAAATTGCAATCCAGAGACGGTGAGCACAGACTACGACACCGCGGATAGACTATACTTTGAGCCTTTGACCTTCGAGGATGTCTTAAACATCATCGAAAAAGAAAAGCCCGATGGAGTGATTGTTCAGTTCGGCGGTCAGACGCCTTTGAATCTGGCTATCCCTCTGGAGAAAGCGGGGGCGAGAATAATAGGAACCTCCACCAATTCCATTGATATGGCCGAAGATAGAAAAAGATTCAGCGCGCTCTTGCTAAGATTGGGCATTCCTCAGGCTGAGAATGGGACCGCTCTCTCCCTTGAGGAGGCGCTGAAGATAGCAGCAAGGATTGGTTACCCTGTTCTGGTCAGGCCTTCCTATGTGCTGGGTGGGAGGGGAATGGAGATAGTTTACGACGAGGAAACTCTGGTGAGGTACATGCGGGCAGCAATAGAAATATCTCCGGGAAAGCCGGTCCTGGTAGACAAGTTCTTGGAAGAGGCCACCGAGGTTGAGGTGGATGCCATCTTCGATGGGGAGGATCTCATGATCGGAGGGATAATGGAGCACATCGAGGAAGCGGGGATCCATTCCGGTGACAGCGCCTGTGCTTTGCCCCCCCAGAACCTGGCCACTGAGACCCTAAGGGTGATAAGGGATTATACCGACAAGATCGCCCGGGAGCTGGATGTGAGAGGGTTGATGAACATCCAGTTTGCGGTGAAGGACGGGAGGGTGTATGTCCTGGAGGTGAATCCAAGAGCGTCCCGGACTGTGCCCTATATTAGCAAGGCGAGCGGCGTTCCCCTGGCGAAGATAGCCGCTAAAGTGTTGCTGGGCAAAACCTTAAAGGAACTGGGGGTGATGCGAGTCGAGAGTCGGGGAGGGGTGGGGGACTCCAGAGCGAAGCGTCTCCAGACTCCAGACTCAAAACTTCCTGTAGCGGTAAAGGAGGCCGTTTTCCCGTTCTCCAAGTTCCCCGAAGTGGATCCGATCCTCGGTCCGGAGATGAAATCGACCGGCGAGGTGATGGGAATCGATGCCGACTTCGGTGTAGCTTTCTACAAGGCTCAGCTCGGTGCCGGAATGAATCTACCTGCTGAAGGCACGGTGCTCATCACGGTCGCCGACAAGGATAAAACGCGAATAGTTCCGGTCGCCAGAAAATTCCAGGAGCTAGGCTTCGAGATCCTGGCCACCTCGGGAACTCAGGCTTGTCTCTCGGACCACGGAATCGAAAGCAAGAAGGTCTTCAAGATTCACGAGGGGAGGCCGCACATCGTGGATTACGTGAAGAACAAAATGGTGGACATAATCATAAACACCCCGCTGGGCAAAAAGGCAAGATACGACGATAGTTATATCAGAAAATCAGCGGTGCGGTACAACGTTCCCTATTTCACCACCGTCTCCGGGGCGGGGGCGGCGGTGATGGGGATAGAGGCGATAAAGAACCAAAAGGTGTTTTTCGAGCCTATACAAACATATCATGCCAAAACGAGTCGAGAGTCTAGAGTCGAGAGTCGGGGAGGGGTGGGGGACTCCAGACTCCAGACTCGAAAGGGGGAGGAACCTAATGCGCAGCGATACGTTGAAAAAAGGTCTGCAACGGGCACCGCATCGGTCACTACTCAAGGCTTGTGGGGTGATGGATGAAGATATGGAGAAACCCTTCATTGCGGTGGTAAATTCATGGACCGAGATAGTGCCCGGACATATTCATCTTCGGGGGATAGCCGATGCCGTGAAAGAGGGCATAAGAGAGGCCGGGGGACTGCCCTTCGAGTTTCACACCATCGCCGTATGCGATGGCCTGGCCATGGGGCACGATGGGATGCGATATTCCCTGCCATCGCGGGATGTTATCGCCAACTCCATCGAAATAATGGTGAGGGCCCATGCCCTGGACGGGATGGTGATGATCCCCGCCTGTGATGAGATCGTTCCCGGACACTTGATGGCAGCAGGCCGATTGGATATCCCCACCATCGTGGTTACCGGGGGGCCGATGTTGCCGGGGGAGTTCAAGGGCAAGAATGTGGATATAATTGATGTCTTCGAGGCGGTGGGCATGGTCAGCGATGGTAAGATGGGGATGGATGATCTAAAGGAGTTAGAGGGCTGTGCCTGCCCTGGTGCCGGGACCTGCGCCGGGATGTTTAGTGCCAATACCCTGGCCTGTGGGGTGGAGGCCCTCGGTCTGTCGCTGCCCGGTTGTGGTTGTGCCCACGCCGTGGATGCCAGAAAGATAAGGATTGCCCGGCAAAGCGGGAAGGAGATTGTGAGCCTGACAAGCCGTAATATCACCGCCAGAGAGATAATGACTTACGAAGCCTTTCTTAACTGGATCCGGGTGTCCCTGGCGGTAGCGGGGTCAACCAACGATGTGCTGGAGATACTGGCGATCGCCAGGGAAACCGGGATTGAGATGTCCCTAGATATATTCGATGAGCTGAGTAGAACCACCCCACATATCTGCAATATGCGCCCCGGCGGCTCGTATACCTTGTGGGACCTGGATAGGGCGGGCGGGGTTCCGGCGATAATGAAACGGCTTGAGCCGCTGCTGAACCTGGAGTGTCTTACGGTTAGCGGCAGGACCGTGGGTGAAAACATCGCCTCGGTGAAGATCGCTAACGAGGATGTGATCAGGCCCCTCGACAATCCCGTTCATGGTAGCGGTGGGTTAGCCATGCTCTACGGAAGCCTGGCTCCTAAAGGGGCGGTAGTGAAACAGACAGCGGTGGTAGAGAGTATGCTACGAACAAGAGGGCGGGCTCGGGTCTTTGACTCCGAGGAGGAGGCTTTTGAGGCGATAACCGGCGGGAAGATACATCGAGGCGATGTGGTGGT
>QLUL01000117.1 GCA_018725425.1 Chloroflexota bacterium | reverse complement strand
CGGTGCGAGCGGTCAAGATGATCCTTGCGGTTGCGCCACTTGCGGGCCGTGCCACGGCTGATGTTGTAGGTCTGGGCCACTTCGGCGAGGCAGGCTTGAGATTCATGAATCTCGGCCCGCGTACGCGGGGTGGTGCGTGCCATCGGATGGACCATGCTCATGATTGGTTCTCCACAGTGTCAGAGGCCAGAAGGCCCGCTAAAACAGCACGGGCCCGAAACAATGGCCAGCTGCGACGGGGTACATAATCGCACGGAACCCGACAGTTAGCCCTTACCATTACCACCCTTCAACCAACCATCCAAACCAGGGAGAGCACGTGGCCAGTTACGTTCAAAGCACACTCATCGCCGAAGAAAAGGTGATCTACGAGGCAAAGATCAGTGTTTGGTCATTGCTTCCACTTCTTGTCGCTGGCTTTTTCTTCTTGTTCCTTTGGGGGTTTGGCCTTCTCTTCTGGCTGGCTGCGCTCATCCAGTACAAAACAACGGAACTTGCATTCACCAACAAGCGCGTCATCGCAAAGTTCGGCTTCATCAGTCGCCAGACGGTCGAGCTCAATCTTGACAAAGTTGAAAGTCTTCAGGTAAATCAAGGCATCCTCGGTCGCATCTTCAACTTCGGCACCCTGGTCATCTCAGGCGCGGGCAACCCCCAGGCGCCCATCCCTGGCATCTCCAATCCCATGACCTTCCGTCGGTCATTCATGGAGTTCCAAGATCGCGCAGGAAAGGCCTAATCGGGTAGCCGGGAGTTTCTAACTCCCAGCCCCCACACCACCCACCGTGCGGGTCCGCAGTGGGCGGTTCAACAAGTTGGCACGCTCGACGAAGCCTTTCCTTTCTTTGCCGTATAGCCCTGTGCCTTGCACCACAGGTCTTTGACACTGAGCAAACCTTGTTCCTGTAACCACGCGTTGGAGATGGCCTGGTTGATCACCGGGGTTCTGGACATCTGCCAGTAGCTGTTGCTGCTGCAGCCGTGTTGAATCGCCGACTTCAGGCTCACGCCCAGGGCCAGCAAGTTCTTGATTTTCGTGCGCGGCCAGCGCCACTGTTTCCAGTAGCACATGCGCATGCGCCGTCTGATCCACTCGTCCAGTTCAGGGACCGGGCGGTAGTACTGGCTGATGCCAAAGTACGCCATCCAACCCCCAAGATATTGCCCCAGTTTGCGCAGCCGGTACTCCATGGATACACCCCAGCTTCTGCCCGTCAGCTCCTTGATCCGGTGCTTGAAGTCGGCCAGGGCCTTGTCGGTCCAACGTATCTTCTTGCCCTTGATCGTGAAGCCCAGGAAAGCGCATTCGCTCATGGGTGCAACTTGGCTTTTGGCCACGTTGACTTTGAGCTTGAGGGTGGTTTCCAGATACCGCGTGATGGAGTCCATCACCCGCTGTGCGGCGCGTTCGCTTTTGACAAGGATGACCATGTCATCGGCGTAACGTGCAAAGCGGTGTCCCCGCCGCTCCAGCTCAAGATCGAGCTGGTGCAGCAGGATGTTTGCCAGCAATGGCGAGAGTGGGCCGCCCTGTGGGGTTCCCACCTCGCTCGGGTTCACGTGCTCACCGACCAGCACACCGGCGCGCAGGTAGCGTCCGATCAGGCGCAGCAGACGTTTATCGGCCATGGTGCGCCCCAGCAAGTTCATGAGCACGTCATGGTTGACGGTATCGAAGAACTTGGCCAGGTCGATGTCCACTGCGATACCTCTGCCATCCTTCACGTGTCGCTGCACCTGCCTGATCGCCTGGTGTGCATTGCGGCCTGGTCGAAAGCCAAAACTCGAATCCGAGAACGTCGGATCGAATATCGGCGTGAGCACTTGAGCGACTGCCTGTTGGATGACCCGGTCCATGACCGTGGGTATTCCCAGCAGGCGTTTGCCGCCACCGGGCTTGGGTATTTCTACCCTGCGCACGGCCTGCGGCTGGTATCGCCCTTCTCTGATCTGCTGTCGCACCGCTGACCAGTGTGCGCGTACATGGTCGGGGAAGTCTTCAATGGTCATGCCGTCAATACCCGGCGCGCCTTTGTTGGCCTTCACCCGTTTCCATGCCTGCGCCAGGTTGTCGCTGGCCAGCACTTCTTCAAGCAATTCGTTGATCACTGTCACTTCGTCTTGTTTCAAGGCTCAGTGCGTGTTGGCCGCCGCCCGCATCTGGCCCGCTCGGGCTTGATCGATGTGGGTGAGGCTTTCACGTCTGCTCCTTGTGTCTCATTGTTTGGCCCTTCAGTGCCCCGACGCCTGGGCACCTACTATGGCCGCTGCTGACTTCTGCACCATCACAACCCGCATTGCTGCAAGTCGCGCTGTACGCCTGGATGACGTTGCTGCCAGTTTCTTCGACACGCAGCGGGCAGCTCGCCACGGCGCTCGGGTCTTGGTATCCCGGTAGAACCTATCCGGGTCATGTCGTCATCCAGTTGCACCGCATGCGGTGCAGATCTCCCCAGGTAAGAGCGCAAACTGTCTGTGCACAAGCGCCGCATTTACCGTAGGCGTCGAACCGGTGGGCTTTGCCGTCATGTGCCAGCTTGCCTCGACCCCCTCGGCCTTGTATGCGGTTTCTGTTCGTCGCCTCGCACATTTGCTCTCGGGCTTCCTCCGGACCCACCCTCGCGGGTAAGCCCTTGCCGTCGGCTAGTGGTTAAGATTGCTCTCTTGAGTCCAATTCGGTTCTCCCACAGGGGACTTTCACCCCATAAGTTCGCGCCCATGCTGGGCGCACACCCCTCGCTCAAGCGGACCAATCAATCGCTTCGCGATTGATGTGGCCGCTTAGCTCCAGCGTTAGGCCCCACAATCCACACCCACGCCGGTGTCTACCAATCCATCCCAGAAAGTAGCTCATGACTCAGAAAAAGGATCCGTCCAAGTCGCCCCGAGACACTGGTGGCCCCGTAGTTAAAACCGGCCCTACACGCGGTGAGAACCGATCCAGAAACGAAGACGGTCAATGGAGGAAGAAGCGCAGCGACAGTGGAACCGAGAAGAAGAAGTCTGGCTGCTACTTGACGACGGTCGCTTGTCATCATCAGGGTTTGGCAGATGACTGTTTTGAGCTGGAGACTTTGCGTACCTTCCGAGACGAAGTGCTTATGAAAACCGAAGAAGGAAGATGCTTGGTGCAGCGCTATTACGCGGTGGCGCCTCGTATTGCCGCGAAAATCCATGAAAGCTCAGAGCTAGACGAAATGTGGATCAGCATCAACGCCTGCATTTCTGCAATATTGAAGCAGCAAGACGGTGAGGCAATTCGCATCTACAGTGAAATGACTAATGCGCTCACGCACAAGTACTCGCCGAGTGGGGCCTAACCACTCGCTCAAGCGGAGCGCCAACGGCATGTCACGCTGGCCATCAAGCGCTGGGGCTTCGCCCCATTTTGCGCTTGCTGTCCAGCGCGCCATGCCGTTGTCGCCCGCTTAGCTCGAACATTAGGCCCCACAAGCAACCCTCTGCAGTTCTCGTTGCATTCATGTAGCCGCTGAGCTACACTCCGCCGATGCGAGTCGAGAAGACTGACGAATACCGCGACTGGATCGACGGCCTGAAGGACCCAGGTGGCCGTGCTCGCGTACTGATGCGCGTTGATCGCTTGATCCACGGAAATCCCGGCTCACATCGCAATCTGACCGAAGGTGTGTCTGAACTCAAAGTCGACGTGGGCCCCGGCTACAGGGTGTACTACTCACTGCGCGGAGCCAGACTCCTTCTGCTGATCGCAGGTGGCGACAAGTCCACCCAGGCCAAGGACATCGCCAAAGCACTGGAACTCAATCGGAACTTCGTGGAGAAGTCGTAATGACTAAGTCGACCGCAAGGAAGTCTGTAAAGACAAGGACGTCCGCATACGACGTATCGGAGCATCTGCGCACGCCAGAAGAGATGGCCGCCTACTTGGACGCCTGGCTTGAAGAAGCGCCCGAAGACGCAGTTGGCATTGCGCGCGCATTGGGCGACATCGCTCGAGCCAAAGGAATGTCTCAGGTCGCCAAAGATGCGGGCCTCAGCCGCGAGAGTCTCTATCGCGCTCTCAGCGCCGAAGGAAACCCAAGCTTTGCCACTGTCCTCAAGGTCGCCAAAGCACTTGGCGTAAGGCTTCACGCGCAGGCCGTGCCAAGTGGCGCCTAACCCCTCGCTCAAGCGGAGCGCCAACGGCAGGCTACCAGGCCCGGCCACAGGGTACGGTGTACATTGTCCTGTGGCCGGGCCTGGCGTCCTGCCGTCGTCGCCCGCTTAGCTC
>QLUL01000116.1 GCA_018725425.1 Chloroflexota bacterium | reverse complement strand
ACCCCTGATCTAATCCATCGGCACTTTCTAAGAAATGTGCAGGGCAAGGTAAAGCTGCATGGCGATTATATCAGGGTCGATGTTTTTGGGTTTGAACATCAAGATGCAGTTAGGCCGCTCCTGGATAACCTTCAGGCAAAGCTCTTGAAAAACGGGCTTGATCCAAGGATACCCTGGCTGAATAACCATAAGATCTGCTTCAGATTCATGTAAATTTATGGGGAAATAGTCCATCTAATTAGGACTGAAATATTGCTGATGCCTGAACCAAGCATCACCAGATCGAACTCGCCTGGATCTGGCGCATCTCCCACATCAGTTATCAGCGAGTCAAATCCCAGCCTTTCCGCGATCCATTCTCCAATCACCCTGGTTGAGCCGTATCTACTGCCGCAGACAAACAATGTTTTCATAGTCATTTCCTCCTCGTATGATCCTGGTGCTTATCTTCTAATTCCAGATTACGCAGGGTTGGGAGTCTGAAAATATAGATACCTACACCAATAACGACCAGAACTAGAATCAACCTCCAGATAAGATGATCAAGCACAAAAATGCCTAAATACCCGGCGGCTAATATCTTGAGGGACAGGACGCTGATCTTTTGGCGCAATGATATCCCTCTACTGAAATTCTTGATGTGGCTCCCGAACCATTTGTTGCTTAACAGCCAGTGATGAAGGCTCTCCGAACTGCGGGCAAAGCAGATAGCGGAAAGCACGTAAAACTTGACTGAAGGCAAGAGGGGCAAGAATATCCCCACCGTCCCCAGCGCTACAAAGAATATCCCGGCGACCATCAAGCACGTCCGGAGTATCCGGCTTCGGTGCACGTCTTTAATGGGAGCTTTCTGCCTCATGATCGATCTCTCGAAGGAACCATACCATGACCGGCAGAGGACCTCCCAATCACCTCAGTGAAATAATCGATCAAGTTCTGACAGAGGTTCACTTCCCAGAACTGGCCGGCTAAGGTCAGGTTTATTGAACCGTTCTCCCTTTGAATCAGACCGACATTTTCCCACTGCTCAAGCATGGGCCGGTAGATTTCTTCAAGCTCAAAACTGTAACATTCCCCCATGGATCTTAGATGACAACGTCCAAGTTCCATCTGCCCTGCGATCTCCCTGAATAGTTCATTGTGTTCCGGCTGCTTCATACACATCGCAATCGGCTTATTGCCTGCATCAATCTTTCGATAGTAATCATCCAGTTTCCTATCCTGCATAAAGGTATATCCGTTCATGCTGCCGCCGGCGCCAGAGCCAAAGGGGATACAGGTCTTAACAGATAGAGACATGGTATTGTAAAGATTTCTCTCCCGGGCGGTTCTCCCCCAATGTGGCATGGAAAGTCGCCGATATCTTGCCCGCTTCATGATGTCTACCCCTCCGGCGAACATATCAGCCTGCATCCTTATATCGGCCGGCGGCGCTATCATCTTTTTCTCAACAGCCTCCAGCAGCTTCTCAAAAATATTCAACTGGTAGAGACACACACCATCAAGTCCCAATTCGATACTCCGTTCCACATCGCTCTCCCATATTTCCATGGTCTGGCACGGAAGCCCATAGATCAAATCTATTCCCACAACAGGTTGGCCCAGACTTCTTAGATATTTTAGCCGCTCGCTAATCTCTTCTCCGGTCTCGATGCGTCCCATCTTCCGGCGCACGTGGGTATCAAAGCTCTGAACTCCCAGTGAGAAACGATTAGCCCCGCTATCGATACAGGCAGAGACCTTATCGTCTGAAAAATTGTGGGTCCTTCCTTCAACCGTAATCTCGCAATCACTGGAAAGGGGGAGACATCTTTTTATCCCCTCCAGAAGCCGTGAAAGGTTCTTTGGACTCAGAGAGGTAGGGGTGCCTCCCCCGAGGTAAACAGATAGAAAGGGATGGGATTTGATAAACGTGGCATCGGAGGCCATCTCCAGCTCCCGTATAAGATAATCGACATAGCGATTTTCCTCCTCTCCGCTGGTGGAGGGATTCAAATAAAAGCCGCAATAGAGACAGCGACTTCTTTATGGCATAATAAAAATACAGAGTTTGGCAGTCTAAAAATACATAGTACCTGAGGTAGTAAGGGGGCATTGCCAGCCACTCCAAAACATACTATCCTTCTGTTGTGAATCGATAACAGGAGGTAGGAAAGTAATGCTGACAATGGCCCAGATACAGTATATCAAATACCTGCGGGATAAGAAAGACAAGAGCATTATGGAGATCGCTGAAACGGTTGACCTGAACTGGCGCACTGCTAACCAATCTTTACCATCATCTTTAAGAAAAACCCCATTTCCCCGTTCGCTCACCCGGATTCCCTCCATTTTATGACCACTACATATTTTCACACCCGCAAACGTTTGGTTCTCAGAGGCTTTGGTAATATGCCCAATGCCCTATGAATCTCATAATGAAATGGTTCTGGTTCAGTAGTCTGCCTGATGTAGACACGTTCGCCTTTCTTAGTGGTCATCGAAGTGGTTACCCGCACCTGGGTGGCCATCTGGTCCTTTATGGTTTCCCACCGATGGTTGATTCCTTTCCTTTTGAGTTCTCGCAGAATAGCGGCCATGAGGTGATAGGCTAAGACACTAATAAAAAGATGGCCTTCTATACGACCGTCCTTTTGATGGTAAATCGGCCTGAGTCCCAGCTCGCTTTTGAGACAACGAAAGACATATTCTACCTGAGTAAGCATCATGTAGAGGGACCAGATCTCTTCTTCGCAAAGCTCCCGGCGATTAGTACGCACATAGTAAGAACCAGAGAATCGAGTCTGAGCCTTCCCCTGATCGAAAGACCAGGTAATCGCTTTCGCCTTTTCACATTCTTGTTGCACTTCTATCTGATAGAATTGCGATATAGGGGCATATTTCTCCCGCAGGCGACCCAGACGCTCCATTACCCGAGCGTATTTCTTGATGCCTCCCTTTTTAGCGACGGATTCGGTTATCGATTTCAGCCCCTCCTCAAATCGCTTCTGGAAGAGGCTCATCATGGCCTGTTCCTTGGCGGCTCTTGCGGAACTTTGGCAATAGAGGAACACCTCCCCGTCTTGTTCCAGACGCTTGGCCTCAATAGATGTTTTCCCTTCCTTGATGAGTAAGAGCCCCTCTTGGGGAATCTCTTTGGGACGGTTTCTTGCTACTGAAATGTAATTATACCCCTTCCTGGTTATAAGCTTCAGATTGTCTTCAGTGGCAATCCCGGCATCAATAACCACCGTGCGTTTACCCACAGGCAGGGGAAGTTGGGCTCCAGGTTCCCTTTCCAGTTCTTCCAGGATTTCCCCCAATGTCTGCGGTTCACTTACATTCCCGGAGAAAGTCCGGCTCTCTTTAGGGAAACCATCCTCATCAAGCACTAAAGCAAGGGTGACTAAGGGACAATTATTCCTCTTCTGCTTGGAACGACCACGGCGAGCCTTGCGGCTTTTGCAAGCTGTCCCCGTCAGGTAGGTATTAGTGAGATCATAAAGGATGATCTTCTCCTCCAGGGAATATAGTCCCCTCTCTCGTTCTGCCAGGCGTGTCTCGATCTGCCTTTGTTTCTCCTGCAAAAGGTCTGAGGTGCGATATAGGGCATTGTTGGGAAGATGCTCCAGATTGGTATTCAGTATCTCGCCAAGCCCACTTATCCTCTTAGCCCAAAGGGCGGTCTTCCTCTCACTCCTCGGATACAATAGTCTTCCGATAACCAGCAGGGCTGTCTGCTCAATCTGTTTTTGGCTAAATCCCAGCTCAGCTAAAATCCTTGGAATGCCAAGTTTATTATACGCATGATAAGCCACCGCTTCCCCTCCTATGGTGCGGGATTCCGAATTAGAGACAGAGTTCAGGTCTACCGTTTCCCAATCCCGTTCTACTTCCGGAGACAGGGGGGCGCTGTTCATCTCCTTCTTGATAAGAAGCTGGGCGTAGTGTTGTGCCAGCCCCACAATGTGCTGCGGTGGTTCAATAAGCCATTGTTTACCCGTGGTGATATCCTCGATACAATTAGCCAGGATTTTCCACTCCTCTCGGGGCAGAGCGAGCCTTCCCAAATCAAGCAGGAGCCTTTGTCTGGGCCCTCTGGAAGTCCGGAACGATTCTATCAGGTGGTGATAGACAAAGACCTTCTCATATCCGGGGTTTTTCTTTCTAACCTCACGAATGAACATCATGAACAGTATAGCAGAGTTTAAGGCCGATGTCAACCCCCTGTATATCTATTGGTCACTACCATCACCTTCCAGCTTCCATCTCCATTCACAATAGACCGATGCCAAAGCTGATAACCTTTCATTTCTGCTCATCTTGATGGGAATCTTGGTAAAGAGGGGT
>QLUL01000115.1 GCA_018725425.1 Chloroflexota bacterium | reverse complement strand
ACGTCTTGCGACATGGCAATCAGCATCTTACGCATGCTATCCGCCTGAGTGGGGCTCTCCTGCACGCTTTCTGAGCCTCGCCTGGAGATCATGTTTAACTTGGTTGTGCCGTCAACCAGATTTCTAACTTCAGACCCGAACCTGTTCTCAATTTCCTCAAGGGATATCCCACACTTCTCAGCGACGTCATGGAGGAGGGCGGCAATTATGCTGCTGGCATCAAGATGCAAATGAGCCAGAATCATAGCCGTTTGGAGAGGATGTTCCATATAGGGTTCCCCTGACTTGCGAACCTGGCCGGCGTGTGCCTCGAACGCAAAGCGGTAGGCTTCCTCGATCAGCGGGAGGTTCTCTGGGGGGAGGTAGGCAGTTACCCTGTCAATGAGTTCTTGAAGCTCCATAATATAAGTATAGCGTTGGACTGATAGATATGCAATCGGACACTGCGGCATCTTTTCAAACATGGATGCCTGTGGTATACTGGCGATGAAGTCAGCTTTGCATTCTGCATTTTGCCTGGAGCCATTGCGCTTTACAGTAGGGGTCGGATTTATCCGACCCTCCGTGCCCTCGACACTCTGCCAAACCGCAAAGAGGGTATTGAAAGAGATATTTTGTGATCTTAGAGCCTTTGCGGCTGAGTGAGTACCAAAGCGGATGGAGCAATCATGCGCATCGTATTTATGGGAACGCCCGAGTTCAGCGTGATCATTCTAAGGCGACTGCTCTCCAGTGAGCATGAGGTAATAGCGGTCTACTCACAGGCAGATAAGCTCGCTGGTCGCGGCCGGATCGCCACCGCTCCGCCGGTGAAGCGGGCTGCCCAGGAGCACGACCTGGCGGTATTCCAGCCAAAGCGGCTGAGAGATAAAGCTGAAGTTGGACGATTAGCCCACCTGAAGCCAGACGCCGTGATCGTGGCTGCCTTTGGGCAAATCCTGTCCCCCGAGATACTGGACATCCCCGAGTTCGGCTGTTTGAATGTTCACCCCTCCCTTCTGCCCTGGCATCGCGGCGCCTCCCCCATCGTCTCCGCCATTCTGGATGACGATGCGGAGACCGGTGTCACCATTATGCTGATGGACGCCGGCATGGACACCGGTCCTGTTCTAAGCCAGAGGAGGGTTTCGATACATGGCGAAGATACCGCTGAATCACTGGGGTCCAGACTGGCCCAGGTTGGGGCTGATCTCCTGATAGAAACTCTCCCCCAATGGTTTGAGCGTCGTTTGCTGCCACAGCCCCAAAAGGAAGAAGATGCCACCTATACCAGGCCGATTCTCAAGAGTGATGGAGAGATCGATTGGAGTCTTCCGGCAGCGGAACTAGGGAGAAGGGTGCGTGCCTTCTATCCCTGGCCGGGATGTTTCACCCTATGGCAGGGAAAGGTTCTCAAGATACTGGAGGCGGTCGCCTTGCCTCCTGGTGGGGAGGTGGAGCCAGGGATGGTTGTGTCGCTATCCTCTGAGGTGCCGGTGGGGGTGGGGACGGGGGAGGGGATACTGGGGCTGCATCGGGTTCAGCTCCAGGGGAAAAGGGCGATGCCTGCTGCCGAGTTCCTGCACGGGCAGAGGACCTTTATCGGGCAGAGGTTACCCCATTTCATCTGAGAGCTGCCGGCCGCCTAATAGATGCATATGGAGGTGAGGAACGAGTTGCCCTCCCTCCGGGCCGCAGTTGACCACGATGCGATACCCTCTCTCAGAGATGCCCTCCCCTTCCGCCAGTTTTTTTGCTATACCGGCCATTTTACCCAGGATGGGTAGCTCTTCCTCCGTTAAGTCGCTCAGGGCAGCGAGATGTTTCCGGGGCACGATGAGAATGTGTATCGGTGCCCGAGGATTGATGTCCCGGAAAGCAATCACCTCGTCATCCTGATGGAGTATCTCTCCCGGAATCTCCCCGGATATGATCTGACAAAAGATGCAAGACATTTTTCCCTCCCGTAACTACTCAGGTTGTCAGGTTCACGGTTCGAGGTTCACGGTTGGGGTCGCGGAACCGTTGAACCGCTGAACCTTGAACCCGCTTTTCGAGGTGCACCATCAGCAGGGCCATATCTGCCGGTGTAACGCCGTCAATGCGCGATGCCTGTCCCAGCGTCTGCGGGCGGAATCGCTCAAGCTTCTGGCACGCTTCGTAGCGCAGCCCCTTGATGCCCGCATAGTCGAACCTATCGGGTATGTGCCGCTGCTCCAGCCTCAGCATCTTCTGAACGGCGGCCTCCTGCCTCTGGATATAGCCTTCATATTTGGTCTCGATCACCACCTGTTCGGCGCAATCAAGACACAACTGGGGATCTCCGTAGCCGAGCTTGGTGATGGTATGATAATCCACATCCGGACGGCGCAGAAACTGCAGGGCGCTGACGCTGCGTGCTATAGATGGCAGGCCACATTGGTCAATTGAACCAGCCAGCTTCTCGGCAGCGAGATGAGTCTTTGCCAGGCGCTTGAGTTCAGTGGCTACAGCGTGACGCTTAGTTTCTACAGCTTCATATCGGCCCTGGCTGATAATCCCCAGGTCGTGGCCGATGGGAGTGAGGCGGAGATCGGCGTTGTCCTGGCGTAAGAGCAGGCGATACTCCGCTCGTGAAGTAAGCAAGCGGTAGGGCTCTGTCAGGTCCTTAGTTACCAGGTCGTCGATCATCACCCCGATGTAGGCTTGATCCCGTCGGAGGATCAGTGGGGGTTGTTTCTTCACCTTCAAAGCGGCGTTTATTCCGGCAACCAGGCCCTGGCCTGCTGCCTCCTCATAGCCGGTGGTGCCGTTGATCTGCCCGGCGAGAAAGAGCCCCCGCACCAGCTTGGTTTCCATCGTGCTTACGATCTGATTTGGCGGTACGAAGTCGTATTCGATGGCATAGCCGACGCGAATGATCTCCACTTCTTCCAATGCCGGTATGGAGCGAATCATGGCAAGCTGCACGTCCTCCGGGAGGCTGGTGTTTGCACCCTGAAGATATACCTCGCTGGTTTCCCATCCCTCCGGTTCGAGGAAGAGCGGGTGCCACGGCTTGTCGGCAAACTTCACTATCTTGTCCTCAATGGAGGGACAAGAGCGAGGCCCTGTTCCCCGGATCGCGCCGGTGAAGAGCGGCGCACGATGGAGGTTAGCCCGGATTATCTGGTGCGTTTTCTCGTTGGTGTAGACCAGATAGCAGGGTATTTGCTGCCGCCAGGGCGTGTGATTGCCTTGGGGGAAGATAGGGTTGGGGGGAGGAAAGTGCACATCCGAATGAGAATCCAATCGGGCCAACGTAGGGGTCGGATTTATCCGACCCGCAAAGGACGGGCTATCAAAGCTGAAATGAAGTGGGATGTCGCTCCCTGGTTGAATGATGGTCCTGGAGAAGTCGATGCTCCTGGCATCGAGGCGAGGTGGGGTACCGGTCTTGAGTCGGCCCAGCGTAAAGCCCAACCGACGCAGGCTTTCGGAAAGACCGTAAGCGGCGAACTCCCCGGCGCGTCCGGCAGCGAAGCTCTTCTCTCCGATGATGATTCGTCCGGCGAGAGAAGTTCCCGTGGTCAAGATCACGGCTCTTGCTTCATAGCTCCGGCCGGTGCTGGTTATGACCTTTAGAATGGAATCATTGCCGATTCGTTCTAATCCTTCGATCAGCGCCTGCTTTACATAAAGATTGGCTTGCCTCTCGAGGGCGTGTTTCATGGCCAGGCCATAGAGCTTCTTATCTGCCTGGGCCCGGGGGGCCTGTACCGCCGGCCCTTTGCCGGTGTTGAGCATCCGGATCTGGATGAACGTTTTATCGATGTTGCGTCCCATCTCCCCGCCGAGGGCATCGATCTCCCGAACCAGATGTCCCTTGGCCGGCCCCCCGATGGATGGATTGCAGGGCATCAGGGCTACGTTGTCGAGGTTCATCGTCAGAATCAGGGTTTGGCAGCCCATTCGGGCAGCAGCCAAGGCCGCCTCGCAGCCGGCGTGCCCGGCGCCAACGACGATCACATCGTATATCATTGCATCATCAGTAAAGCCACAGAGCACACCGAGATCCTTGTCCTGAGCGAAGCCGAAGGAACGGAGAGGTTCCCTTGAAATCTTAGGGCACAGGAATCTCAATGATTCAAGAAGTTCCCCTTGTAGGGGCACGTTGTGATGTAGTCTTGGTTGCTCCCCTTGTAGTTACGCTCTGCTTGAACATATGCACGACCACCCGCAAAACTCCGCTATCATCAATGCCTATTGTAATCCAGCGGTCCTAATATCTGCTATCACTTCACTGGCCACGCGGCCTTTGATTTCGCCCGATTCGTAAGCATCCAAACGCCGATCAAGCTCGGCCCTTTGTTCATCCGTTATAGGTAACGCCACCTGATCAGCAGCTATACTGTCCCATAGATCTTCCACCAGCCGTATTC
>QLUL01000114.1 GCA_018725425.1 Chloroflexota bacterium | reverse complement strand
ACCCCTCCTCGACCTTTCTGGCGATGTCTCGGGCCAGTCTCAGCGACGCCAGGTCATCGATCTCATCCGGCTTTACCAGGATACGAACCTCTCGTCCCGCTTGGATGGCAAATGACTTCTCTACGCCCGGGAAGCTACTTGCTATATTCTCTAGGGCCTCGACGCGCTTCAGATAGTGTTCGACAGACTCCATTCTGACCCCCGGCCGCGCACTGCTGATCGCATCAGCCGCAGAGACGATGAATCCGTAGGCGTCTATGGTTTCCGCTTCTCCATGATGCCCGGCGACCCCGCCAACGATTTCGATACCAACCCCCAGGCGCTTCAGGATATTGGCACCAAGCAGGGCATGCGGGCCTTCTGAATCTTGGTGCACTGCCTTGCCAATATCATGCAGCAGTCCGGCCGTCTTAGCTATGCTCACGTTGGCTCCGATCTCCGTGGCCAATGCAGCCGACAGTTGCGAGACCTCCAGGCTGTGGCCAAGCATATTTTGCCCGTAGCTAAAACGATACTTGAGACGCCCCAGCAGGCTGATGATCTCCGGGTGCAGCCCAACAACCCCCGCCTTAAACGCAACCTTCTCCCCTTCAACCTGAATATCGGCCTCTACCTCCTTCTTTGCCTTCTCTACCACTTCCTCAATGCGCCCCGGGTGGATTCGACCATCCAGAATGAGCCTTTCCAACGCAACCCTGGCAATCTCACGGCGAACAGGATCGAAGCAAGAGAGGCTCACCGCCTCGGGGGTATCATCAACGATGAGGTCAGCCCCGGTAGCCGCTTCCAATGCCCTTATGTTGCGTCCCTCCCGACCTATAAGCCGGCCTTTCATCTCGTCACTGGGAAGGGATACTACTGAGACGGTAGCCTCGGTGGCAACCTCGCTGGCACAGCGCTGCAGTGCCTCAGCTATAATTGTCCGGGCTTTTTCGTCTGCCTCGGCTTTAATCTGGGTCTCCACTTGCCGCATGCGTTGTGCCAGATCATCGCGCGTTTCGCTTTCAACCACACTGAGGAGTTGATCCCTGGCCTCGGCACTGGACAACCCGGAGATAATCTCAAGCCGCTCTCTCTGCTCCTGCTTAAACTTCTCCACTCGGCTCAGTCCGGCTTCTATCTCCTTCTCCTTTTGGACCAAAGCGCGTTCGCGGCGTTCAAAGGACTCGATCTTGCGGTCGAGGTTTTCCGCCTTCTGGGCGAGTTTCTTTTCCTGCCGACCGATCTCAGACCGAAGCTGACGATTCTCTGCCTCTGCCTCCAATCTAATCTTGACCGCCTCCTCCTTAGCTTCGAGGAGCGTCTCCTTTCGCCTGGTTTCAGCTTCCTTGACGAGTTCGGCGGCTCTTTCTTCGGCGAGTCGGTCCCTTTTCAATCTCACCATGCCTCGATAAAAGAAGCCCGCTAACCAGCCCGCCACTGCCCCAACTAGTATAATGATAATCCAGATCGTTTCATTCATTTTCGCTCTCCCCGTCGGGGTCAGGGACGACCCCGACTACGGATCTAGAGTCGCCCTCTTTTTCCTGCCATAGCCTCTCCACCACCAACCGGATCACCTCGTAATCGAATCCGCGGCGGTGGAGAAAAGCACTTAGTTTCTTACGGAATCCATAGTAATCTGCTCTCTCCAGGAAATGCGCCTTCTTATATCCCGCCCGATATGCCTCGGCCTCATTATCCAGGGTTTCAAGGGCTTGAGCGATTATCTCAGGACTAACCCCTTTTTGCCGTAACTCCTGGGCCACGAGACGACTGCTGCGGGGCTTAAAACTTGCCCGGTTTTCCTTCCAGAATGCCGCGAATGAGGCATCATCAATTAAGCCTGAGCCTCGCAGCCGGTCGAGGGTTCTGGCGATGACATCGTCCTCATAACCATAGCGATGGAGTCTTGCCCTCACCTCGGATTCACTCCTTGGCCGGTAGCTGAGATACCGCAGTGCCCTATCCAGGGCGCGCTGAACCAGGTCATCCCTGAGTCTGGGGTCTGGAGTCTGGAGTCTGGAGTCCCCCTCCCCTTGACTCTTGACTCTTGACTGTTGACTTCTGATGGCGGTGATAGTTAGATAATCGTCCATTGAGGACTCCCTGTAAGGGCAAACCTAGCCCTGATCGTACTCACCAGGCTGGACGGGAAGGAGAGTTCGCACCCTCGTAGGTTCAAAGTTCAGCGGTTCTCCTCCCAGCCCAACCGTGAACTGTGAACCATGAACCTATTTTAGTGGGGATGCCTTAATCGAGAGGGGAAGGAGTTTCAGCTTCTAAGGAAGAAGAAAGAGAATCCGGCCCAAGGGATACTCCGGATTTAATCCGTCGCTCTATCTCTTCGGCCAGGTCTTTGTGCTGCCGCAGATATTCCTTGGCATTCTCGCGCCCTTGTCCCAGGCGGGTCTCCTCAAAGGAGAAGAAGGCTCCGCTTTTCTTAATTATCCCTTTGGCTACACCCAGATCGAGGATACCCCCCTCTCTGCTGATGCCTTCGTTGAACATTATGTCAAATTCGGCTGTTCTGAAGGGAGGGGCAACCTTGTTCTTCACCACCTTGGCCTTGACCCTGGTGCCGATAATCTCAGCTCCTTGCTTTATATTTTCTACCCGTCTGAGATCTATTCTCACTGAGCTATAGAACTTAAGCGCTCTCCCCCCAGGGGTTACCTCGGGATTGCCATAGACGATGCCGATTTTCTCCCGGAGTTGATTGATGAATATCACTGCGGTCCGTGATCGACTCATGGTCGCGGTTAGCTTCCTTAGCGCTTGAGACATGAGTCTAGCCTGGAGTCCCACGTGGGTATCCCCCATCTCTCCCTCGATCTCCGCTCGAGGAACCAGGGCAGCTACGCTATCAATGACTACCACATCCAATGCCCCGCTTCGGACTAATGCCTCAGTGATCTCCAATGCTTGTTCTCCGGTATCAGGCTGAGAGAGCAGGAGATCGTCCACTTTTACACCGCAGACAGTGGCATACGGCGGATCCAGGGCATGCTCCACATCGATATATGCTGCCATGCCGCCGCGCTTCTGGGCCTCAGCCATGATATGCTGAGCCAGGGTTGACTTGCCTGCTGCCTCACTGCCAAAGATTTCAGTCACTCGTCCTCGGGGGATTCCTCCTATACCAAGGGCTAAATCCAGGGATATCGAACCAGTGGATATGGCTTCCACGGCTACCCTGCTCTGGGCTTCCCCCAGTTTTATGATCGCTCCCTTACCAAATTGCTTCTCAATCTGGCTGATAGCTAACTCAAGAACCTTCTCTTTCTCCGTAGTCATTTCCTTCCCTCTGGCTATCTCCAAAAAGTTTCCCTACAATCTCAACCTCGCCAGTATACTATCTTATTTTAGCATAGTATTGCTTTATAAGTCAACGCGCGCGAACATCTTGCCAACGGTAACAGAATAGTGTATAGTAGAAGTCACTAACTACTCAGGTTCAAAGTTCCGAGGTTCACGGTTCAAAGTTAGAGAGCGATGAGGCATGTAGCGTCGCCACTCCTGTGGCGATGAGATGAAGAGCGCAAAGTAGCCAACCGTGAACCATGAACCGTGAACCTACGCATGATGGTGGAGGTGGATTCGTGGACCAAGCAGGTTTTCCAAAGTGTCTGAAATGTAAAGAGGGTGACCTTGTTCCCCTGTCTGATTACGGTGGGCAAGGGGCAGCGGTGCACTACAAAGCGTGGGTTTGCATCAATCCGGATTGCGGTTTCAATATAAAAATCAGGAACGGTGATATCTACATAAATGAGCCGATCATGAGTGGTGCCGGGCACTCTCATCGCCTTCGCTGATCACTCTTCCCGGAAATCCCTCAACTTTTTGGAAAATTCACGACCGCGGAGCCTTCGCAGCGCCTTCGCTTCGATCTGGCGGATTCGTTCGCGAGTGACCTGGAATTCGCGCCCAACCTCTTCGAGGGTGCGGCCACGTCCGTCTTCGAGGCCAAACCTTAGTTTTAATACCTTCCGCTCACGCTCAGTGAGACCCTCTAGAACTTCCTCAATCTGTTCCTTGAGCAATAGATGAGAGGCCATTTCCGATGGTGTCGCCTGGCCATCCTCGATGAAGTCGCTCAGATGGCTATCCTGATCTTCGCCGATGGGTGTTTCCAGGGATATCGGCTCCTGAGTCATCTTGAAAACCTCTTCGACCTTTTCCGGTGAGATCCCCATCTCCCGGGCTATTTCTCCCTTGGTCGGTTCCCGCCCGTATTCCTGGGCTAAGCTGCGGCTCACGCGTATGAGCTTATTGATGGTCTCGACCATGTGCACTGGGATCCTAATGGTTCGAGCCTGGTCCGCTATCGCCCTGGTTATGGCTTGTCTGATCCACCAGGTGGCATAGGTGCTGAATTTGTAGCCCCTTCGATAATCGAATTTCTCCAC
>QLUL01000113.1 GCA_018725425.1 Chloroflexota bacterium | reverse complement strand
GATGATAAGTGGTGTGCTTATCGCAGGCGGAGACGCAATTGCCGCTCGTTATCGCTCCATCCATTAGCTCGTTGGGATGAATGAGAGTAGGCAAGATATTCTTCACGTCAACGCCGTAGAGGTAGCTATCGTGCAACAGGCCCTCTGACAGCAGTGTGTAGACATGGGCGACCCTGGGGAGGCTGGTATCGGTGACCGGGGTCAGTTCGCAGATATCCACCTCGTCAGGGACGATCTCTCTGCCGGCTTCACCCAGGTAAGCCGCGGACCTCAGCCCGGCGAGGCGTAACGCCTCCTCGTGGGCATGTGGTGCTAGCCCCTCGATGGGTTCTAGAATCAATGCTATGTTGTTTGTCTCAGAGAACGGTGTGTAGCGGGCACCGGGGCCAGCCATATCTATTAGCCCCTCCTGAAAGCCCACTATGCGACCCACGGTGACCACGGCTGCCCCGCTGAGAACATGTGTTCTGCCCCATCCCACCGTTGCCATCCTTCCAATTATCCCCGGGAAGACCTCACCTGAGCCATTTACCTTGACCCTAGGCTCGATCACGTCCTTTACCGGGATTATCCTCACCTCTTCTCCCGGCCGCGCCAGCTCAACATCCGCTTTGGCTAACCTGCCGTCTTGCAGGATAAGGCCGATCAGCTCCTGCTGGTTCACATAGAGGGTGCCGTCTTCGACCCTGGTTGCATCGCCAAATTGCACGTCCTCGATCTTGATTATCCCAAGCTCTAAACGCATGGTAAACCTCCTAACAGGTTGTCGGGTTCACGGTTCACGGCTAGGGTTAGGGGTTATCCCTTATCTGCATCGCTCTCTAACCTTGAACTGTGAACCTTGGAACTTTGAACCTGTGTAGCTTCTCGGTGTCTCCGTGGTTAGCTATTTCGTCATTTTGCGCAAGACTTCCGATTTTAGAGTTTTTCTAGACTCTCAATGATATCCGCTTCGGTGACATCGTCCCCCACCAGCTTGTCCACTATTTCCCCGTCCCGATAGAAGAGAAAGGTGGGTAGAGTTTGCACCTCTCCCCTGAGGCTCACTATCAGCTTCCGGTTCTTGGGGCAATCCACTTTGGCAAACTTGACTTTGCCGCTGTACTCCTGTGCCAACCTCTCCACGGCGGGCATAAGAGTCATGCATCTGGCGCAGCGGATGCCCCAGAAGTCCACCAGGACCGGCAGTTCAGACTGTATCACTTCCTGCTGGTAGTTCTCCTGAGTCAATTCAATCATCGTAGCCCTTCCCTCCCGAGAGTTCAGAGTTCAGAGTTTTGAGTTTTGAGGGCCCCTCCCCACTCCTCATGACTCAAGACTCAAGACTCAATACTCAATCCTGGATACGCCCTATCTTCCAACTTGGCGATGAACTTTTCCGCCTCCATCGCCGCCCTGGCGCCGGTGCAGCAGGCGGTGACCACCTGCTGCAGGACGCGCTCCTGCACGTCTCCGGCGGCGAAGACCCCCTTTATGCTGGTGCGCTGCCTGGCATCGGTGACTATATAGCCCTGCTCATCCAGCTCTATTTGTCCGACGAAGAGTTGCGTGTTGGCGGCGTTACCGATATAAACGAAAACCCCATCAGCAGCGAGGGTGGTCACTTGCCCGGTTTTCAGGTTCTTGAGACGCACACCACCGACCTGGGCGTCGCCCACGATCTGGGTCACTATGGAATCCCAAACAAGCTCGATTCTCTCGTTGCCCGCAACCCTTTTCTGGAGGATGTCATCTGCGCGCAGTCTATCCCGGCGGTGCACGACGTAGACACGGGATGCAAACTTGGTGAGGAAAAGAGCTTCCTCGATGGCGCTGTTGCCCCCTCCGACGACGATCACGCTCTTATCCTGGTAGAAAAACCCGTCACAGGTAGCGCAAAAAGAAACCCCCCGGCCGATGAATTCCTCTTCTCCGGGAACCCCTAGCTTGTGGGGGGAGGCGCCGGTGGCGATGACCAGGGCCTTGGCCTCATATTGCTCACTGTCGGTCTTCACACCGAAAGGGTGAGTGAGGAGATTGGCCTGCGTCACCTGGTCAATGACCACCTGAGCTCCGAAGCGCTCGGCTTGCTTCAGCATCAGGTTGGTGAGCTCCTCTCCGGAAATACCCTCGGGAAAGCCGGGGTAATTCTCGATTCTATCGGTTGTAGCGGCTTGCCCACCGATGAACATTCCTGTTAAAAGCAGGGTGGCCAGCCCGGCGCGGCTGGCGTAGATGGCCGCAGTGAGGCCCGCCGGCCCCGATCCGATAATGATTACATCGTGCAACTTATTATTCTGCTGATGTACCATCCCGTATTCCTTTAACCGCTTTGGCAATCCCCTCGGTATCCAGCGCCAGCTCCATCAGGGCTACTTGCTGCTCGTAAATATCCGACGGAATGTGCTGCTTCACCTCTGGTTCCAGGATGTGGTAAATGGGAAGTCCCAACTGGACTTCGGTCAATGGACCGGCGTAGCTCGGGTCTCCGGTGGTAACCGTCTCGGCGACCAGCGCCGAGCTGTCCGCATCTCCAGCACCCTGCACTACTATCAAGTTCTCCCTGCCATACTGTTCGGCTAACTTCTTGATCCTTGCTTGATTCTCCAGGTCCATTGCTCCTGCCGCAGTTCAGACGATGCACTCGGTAACGGTGAAGACAACCTCCGCCCCTGCCGCGGACAGGCATTCTGCGATCGCCGGGCCCTGCACACCATCCCGTTCACCGAATGCCACCACTTTCTTTCCTGCAAACATCTAACTCACCTCCTTTGTAGTCGCCGGATTCCTCTCCACGATGACTGAGACTGCGTCGGAAAGGTCGGTCATCCTGCCTAAGAAAAGGCTACCTTTGGGCATGAACATGGTATTCTTGATCTGGCCGGCCATAATCATATCCCTGGCATGACCCATGAAAGGAATAGCCGCCGGGATATGTCCCTGTGTGGGAGCGAAACCAGGCATGCCATGATTCTTCACAAAATCGCTTATCCCCTCCCTTTCGATCTCTCCCCTCAAATAGGCCATAGCTCCCAATGCCCGGTAGTTTATCAAGGGAGTGTCCGGCCTTCCCGCGGGCACTGTTATCTCTGGATTGTGCAGTTCGGTGGCGTACTTGTCTATATCTATGATTCTTTTACCGAGTTTATTCAATGGCTTTACCACCACCTCTTCGTACATCTCTTGCGCGGAAGCACCAGCACAAATACGATGTATCCCTATCGCATCGGTCCGGATCACCGGGCTAACGCCGTCGTCCTTACCGATCAGGATTGCTATTGCGGCCAAAGTGTCCTCCAGAATGGGCATATCCTTCTTGATGTGAAATTGGAACTTCATCCCCAGCTTGGGCAGCGAGCCACCGCCAAATAGGGCGATCTGATCGAATGTGCCTGCCTGAACGAGAGCTGCCGCTATCGCTATAGCGTGGGTCGGGGCGCAGCAGAATGCCTTGATATCGGCGCCGGTGGCATTAAGGCATCCTGCCATCTCCCCAATAGCCTTGGCTATATTCCCGCCACCCCTTTGATATCTGTCACCAACAGCCCCTTCGCCGAAGTCAAGCAGGTAATCAATATCCCCCGCATCGGTGGGGTTCACCCTGGCAAGAAGATGTCTCAAAGCCAGGAAGGCGGATGCCTTTGCGATTAACCCTTCCAGAATGATGCTGGCTGAAAGAGCCTCATCCTCCTCATGGGCTTGGCAGACACAGCCAACCAGCTCACCGCCGAGGTTGAGGGGCAGGGCCTCATTACGGGCCAGCTTGTCCCTGATCTCAGCGATAGTCCGGCCACCCCCCAAACCCTTGAGGTCTCCCAATAATGGGTGGAGGTGGAGCTTCTCGGCTATTTGATACCGGAAACCCTCTTCCAGCCAGACCAGGTCGAAGGCATCTGCGGCCTTGAGTAAACCATAGAACTCATCCTGAGGCATGATCTCACCATACGGCCCCTCGCGGGAGGCATCCGCTATGAGGTTCCTCCACCAGGGCTGCTTCATCTCGGCCAGCTCGTCTGGCCTGATATTGCCAATGAATACCTGATTTGGTGGATAGGCCACCGCCTCTTGATAGCTCCTCAGGTGAGCCAGGCATTCTCCACCCAAACCCTCAAACCGAGGGATTTCCCTTATCGGCTTGGACCCCAGGGGGACAAGATCCGGCGTGTGGGCCAGTATGGAAGCTGCGCCCTTAAGAACTGCGGTCATCATCGCTCCTTTAGCAAAAGGGGGAACGGCGGGCAATATTCATCTATTGCCCGCCGTTCCCCCTGTCCTTCTACCTGAGAGATTTGCCTCAGATTGAGGCTTGCCCCTTCGGTGTCTTTGCAGACTCTTCAGGGAGAGCTCTGAACATGCGATCCTTTTACCTGAGAGTTTCGTCCATAGGGCTGTCAGCCCCTATGGCTTGCCCCTTCGGTGCCCTTA
>QLUL01000112.1 GCA_018725425.1 Chloroflexota bacterium | reverse complement strand
TTGAGCACCCTCCTCGCCCGGGGGTTGAAGTAGACGTAGAGCAGGGAGATCACCAGATAGGCGATTATATTTACCGTAAAGTAGACATCCAGTTTCTGCTGACCCGCGGCGGCCATGATGGAGTTTATCGCCCCGAAGGCCAGCACCAGAGAGATGATATAATTGTTATAAATCCGCATTATGGTTCGGAAACAAGTCCAGGACCTGCTGAGCTATCCCTTCAGCATCCAGGCCGTACCGGGCGCGAAGAATAGCTTGGGTCCCCTGCTCGACAAACTCGTCAGGAATGCCGATGCTTTTTACCGGCACATCTTTGATTTCTGATTCGTTAAGAAACTTGATTACGCTGCTGCCAAAGCCGCCACTTAGAGCATTCTCCTCAACGGTAACCATACACTTAATACGGCCAGCCAGGTCTATTATAAGCTCAGAATCCAGCGGCTTGGCAAAACGGGCGTTAACTACTATAGCCTCAATCTTTCTTGAGGCTAACTTCCGGGCTGCCTCAAGGGCAGGAGCTACCATAGCACCTATGGCTAATATAGCGATATCCTCCCCATAACTTAGTATCTCCCATTTACCGATAGGAATTTCACGTAACGTTATGTCCAATTCCACCCCTACCCCAGAACCACGAGGATATCTTATAGCCATAGGCCGTCCTGATTTAACTGCGGTATAAAGCAAGTGCTGAAGCTCGTTTTCATCCTTGGGAGCGGATATGATGAGATTAGGAATTAGTGTCAGGTAAGAGATATCAAAAGTCCCCTGATGTGTCTTGCCGTCGCCCTCGACAATACCACCCCGGTCAATAGCAAAAACAACAGGCAGGTTCTGAATACAAACATCGTGTATAATCTGGTCAAAGGCGCGCTGTAGAAAGGTAGAGTATATAGCCACAATGGGTAGAAAGCCCTTGGCGGCTAATCCAGCGGCGAAGGTAACTGCGTGCTGCTCACAGATTCCCACATCAAACACGCGCTTTGGAAACTCAGCCTCAACAATACTCAAACAATTTCCTTCAGGCATAGCCGGGGTAATTGTCACCAGTCTGGGATTCTCCCGAGCCAATCGAAGCACCGTCTGAGCAAATACCTCACTATAAGTCGGCACTTTCCTGGTGCTTGCACCTTTAGCTGACACACCATGAAAATAAACGGCATCACCCTCGGCGGGAAGATAACCCTTACCCTTAGTGGTTATAACATGAACAAAAGTCGGCTTGAGATAATACTCTCTCGCTTGAGTGAGAGCAGTTTCAAGGTCAGCAATGTTGTGCCCGTCAACAGGGCCAATATAAGTAAAGCCGAGCTCTTCCCACATCATGGTCGGCATAACTAAGCCTTTGAACTTGCCCTTAATCTGCCGGATTAACGGCCGCAGCTTATCACCCAGCGGGAGTGCTGTAAGTATGCGCCCGGTTTTTTCCTTTGCCCGGTAGTAACGGCGGTCAAACCGCACATTGCTTAGTAACTTAGCTAAGGCACCAACAGTAGGGGAAATTGACATCCCATTATCATTTAGAACCACGGCAAGTCTGGAGCCCAGATGACCTGCCTGATTAAGTGCTTCAAGAGCCATCCCGCCAGTTATGGCACCATCACCGATAATAGCCACCACATGGTAGTTATCACCAGAAAGGTCACGAGCAATAGCCATACCAAGCGCCGCTGAAACAGAGGTGCTAGCGTGACCGGCACCGAACGGGTCATGCTCACTCTCATCAGGAGCGGTAAAGCCAGATAATCCTTTGTATTGACGCAGTGAGGGGAAACGTTGTTTCCGGCCGGTAAGCAGTTTGTGAACATAGCTTTGATGCCCTACATCCCATATGAGCTTATCTCGTGGACTATCAAATACCCGATGCAAAGCTATGGTAAGCTCAACGACGCCCAGGTTAGAAGCTAGATGACCACCGGTAGTAGTTACGGTGGTTACCAGTTCCTGTCTCAACTCAGATGCCAGCTCCCTGAGTTCCGACGGCTTCAATCTTTTCAAATCGGCAGGATTATCTACTTTATCCAACAATCTCGACATTTTTACTACCTGCTGAAGCTACCTCAAACAAGGGTAATGCCTAACTCATTGCAGGCATCAATGACCTCTGGTTGCTTCTCCAATGTGATGAATACCCTCTCCACCTCCCGGAGGTTCATTTTCCCCTCGGCCAGGCGCGCCTTATCCGAGAACCTCTCAACGGCCTCTCGATCCCCGTAGGACTTGATCTCAAAGATTATAGCGCTGGAATCGGTGATATACAAATCAACTTCATACTTTCGGCCAACAGGTCCGATAACTCCTTCATCGTCGCTTATTTTTTGTCGTAATTTTATCTTGTCAGCACTTATGTCGGTGCGTTCGAGGGCAATTCGCAGGGTGCCAGCGATAGCATCCTCAAGGTATCTGCCAGCCCTCCTCTGAAATCCGCCCACAACTATACCAACCCAATCTTTGAGATCGACGAAATTCTGCCTTATTTCGTCAAACCTGCGATTGCTATCCTCGCGCAAGGCCCGCAGTTCCTGGTTCATAGCCTCAAACCTGCGATTGCTATCCTCGCGCAAGGCCCGCAGTTCCTGGTTCATGGCCTCAAACTTGCGGTCCATAGCCTCAAACCTGCGGTCCATAACCTCAAACCTGCGATTGCTATCCTCGCGCAAGGCCTTTAGCTCCTGGAATATTCGCTCAAACTTTTCGTCGCTTCTCCTCATGTACTCGCGCAAATCTTCCTTCCTGGAAAACTCAGCCGAGAGTATCTCATAGATTTCCCATCGCAGTTGCGGTTCCTCCCTAAGTAGCTCAGGTAAGCCTTTCAGGATCTCTTTCCCCGTAATCATGACTCCTCCTCCAATATTATAACCTCCCCTGATTTTCTAGCCGATAGCCATCAGCCTGCTCTACCAATTGCCCTTCCTCTCCTTGCTTTATAGACTCCTCGAGTCCAACTTCAAATTCGTGGCCTGGAGGCAACAGGCTCTCCTCAGTGAGGATATATATCCCTGCTCATCTACACGAACCAGGCGATAGCCGGCCAATTTCTCATCCAGACTTTCACTGACTTTAAAATGCTCGATAGAGATATCGCCTATTTTCACTTCGGCTGATTCCGTGATTTATCACTCCCCTCCTTAAGTAACTTCATCAGGCTAAGCGATCAAAATTAAGCTTTGCTTACGACTTGTTGAAACCCAGTGAGCGCAAGAATCTGGCCTTCGATTTGCCGATTAGCTACCACCCTTCCCCAAATTTCTCCCGACCTGCATCAGATCGAAGATACCCACGATACTGTCCTGGTTCATATCGGCGCCGGGGCAGTCAAGAGGCCCTTATCTTCCTCAAGAAATCTCGAAACTCGGCCAGGTCTTTGCTCACTGAAGCCCTCTTCAGGACTATTTCAAGTTGCCTTAATCCGTCGACAGCCTTAACCCCCTTTTCAATATTCGGTGACGCCACCTCAAATCTGGCCTCCAGTACGGCAAGAACACTGCTCCTTAAAGCCTCTTCTCTTCCCTCTTTCAGAATCTGCTCATAGACCGGCGACTCAATCATGATGTCCCTCTTCCTCAGAATCTTCTCCACCACCTCTAAAGGGTATTTTATCCCCGCAAGAACCTTCAACGCAACATAAACATCCGCCCTTCTCTCTCGCCACTTGCCCCTTGTAGAGGGAAGGCTGAAGGAAATTAGGCTGAAGGTAGTCTTCAATCTTCGGTCTTCAGCCTTCTCTACGGTTTGAAAGAGTTAAGCCGCCTTGCCCCATGATAAACAGTCAGAATCTCAACCTCGTCGGGAAGCACTCGGTAAATGATTCGGTACTTTCCGAAGATGATTTCTCGTATATCTTTTCGGCCTATCTCCGGTACGATCCGCCCGGAAAGCGGCAAATCCCCAAGGCGCTCGACTGCCGCAAATGCTCGATCAGCAAACAGTTCACCATATCGGGGCGCATCCCGATCAATAAAGAGACAGACCGCTTCTAAGTCTTCGAGCGCCTGATCAGTCCACCTTACCTTAGCCACTGCTTCATTCGCTCTTTTGCTTCCTCTTGAGATACCTTTTGCCCGGCATCTGCTTGACTAACCCCTCGTTCCACTTTGTGAAGGAGATATAGTCTTTCCATAGCATCTTCAATAGATGCATCCTGTGGAAGCCCCTCAATGGCTTTCAAAACCTGTTCTTTCACAGTCATAATTATAACCTCCCGCGATTTTCTAGCCGATGGCCATCAGCCAGCAGAGAAATTCCGAATACGAGTTGGAAGTTATACGGATCTCCCAGTCGGAACTGCGTTCAGACTAGTGCCAGATAACCCTCACTAACGTTCGGGTAAATGCAAAATGAAAATATCAAAATGCAAATTGTTATAAATCCTCAACCCAGCACCTCAAGCTCGATCCTGGCCCGGCCTTTTTCATAGGCTTCG
>QLUL01000111.1 GCA_018725425.1 Chloroflexota bacterium | reverse complement strand
CTCAGGAGCTGCAACGCAGGCTCTACCTCAAGAGTAAGCGAGAAAGGAGGTGTCGTTTTTACAGTTTGTTGGAAGAGGATTAGCAGGGACTATCTTTACAAAGACCTTGGACTGTATAATGACTACCGAGTTTCATGGCGAAGGGCTTGAAGGTGAAGGGTTGTCCGAGAGCCGTGTGAGGGAAAACCTCACGCACGGTTCGATGAGGGGGAACTGGAAAAACAGGTGACCGCTGTTCGCCTGTTCCCTACTCTACACGTGATCTTTGACTTTGATCTGGACTTTGATCTGCTTTACTCTAAAGAACTGAATGGTTTCAAAATTTTTGCCAAGAACGTATATTTTAAAGGTGTTTGTCCAAAATGCCTTTTAAATATAAATGACAATAATTAAAAAAGGAGGTTTTATATTGTGGTGGAAGAAGTGAAATGTCCAGTGACAGGCAAAGCAAGAAGAGCCGTTTCAGGCAGCGGCACTTCGAACAGGGACTGGTGGCCGAACCAGGTGAACCTCAAAATTCTGCATCAGAAATCGAATTTGAGCAATCCGGCGGGCGCTGATTTTAACTACGCTGAAGAATTCAAGAAACTCGATTTGGAAGCCCTAAAAAAGGACCTGTATGCCTTGATGACCGACTCCCAGGATTGGTGGCCGGCCGATTACGGTCACTACGGACCACTTTTCATCCGGATGGCATGGCACAGCGCAGGCACATACCGCATAGGTGACGGCCGCGGCGGCGCAGGCAGTGGAACCCAACGCTTTGCGCCCCTTAATAGCTGGCCGGACAATATTAACCTCGACAAGGCACGTCGTTTGCTTTGGCCAATCAAGAAAAAATATGGCAAAAAAATCTCCTGGGCCGACCTCATGATCCTCACCGGGAATTGCGCCCTTGAATCAATGGGATTTAAGACCTTCGGTTTTGCCGGAGGACGTGAGGACGTTTGGGAGCCGGAAGAGGATATTTACTGGGGTTCCGAAACTGAATGGCTTGGTGACAAGCGCTACTCCGGCGACCGTGATTTAGAGAACCCGCTCGCCGCCGTGCAGATGGGCCTGATCTACGTAAACCCGGAAGGCCCGAATGGCCAACCAAGCGTGCTTGCATCTGGCCGTGACGTTCGACAGACCTTCGCACGGATGGGCATGAACGATGAGGAAACCGTCGCACTGGTTGCAGGAGGTCACACCTTTGGAAAATGCCATGGTGCCGGGCCTGCAGCTCATGTCGGTCCAGAGCCTGAAGCCGCCGCCATTGAGGAACAGGGGCTTGGCTGGAAAAGCAGCTTTAAAAGCGGCAAAGGCGGAGATACAATCAGCAGCGGTATTGAAGGCGCCTGGAAACCAAACCCAGCCAAATGGGACATGGGCTATCTAAACACCCTATTCAAGTACGATTGGGATTTAGTCAAAAGTCCCGCCGGGGCTTGGCAGTGGGTTCCCACTGACCCGGCTGCGGCAAGGATTGTGGCGGATGCCCACGACCCGTCCAAGCGGCATGCACCTATCATGACCACAGCGGATCTTTCTCTAAGGATGGATCCGATCTACGGACCGATTGCAAAGCGGTTCCGCGATAACCCGGAGGAGTTCGCGGATGCCTTCGCCCGTGCATGGTTCAAGCTGACCCACCGCGATATGGGGCCACGCTCGCGTTATCTCGGTCCTGAGGTTCCCGCAGAGGATCTTATCTGGCAGGATCCGGTACCCGCAGTTGATCATGAGCTGATTGACGATAAGGATATCGCTGGCCTCAAAGGCAGGATTATTGCCTCTGGACTGGCTGTTTCCCAACTGGTAGGGACTGCCTGGGCTTCAGCTTCCACTTTCCGTGGATCCGATAAGCGCGGCGGGGCGAACGGGGCGCGCATCCGCCTTGCACCACAGAAGGATTGGGAAGTCAACCAGCCGCTTCAATTGAATACTGTGCTGCAGGTGTTCGAGAAAATCCAGGCAGAGTTTAACAGCGCACAGGCAGGACAAAAGAGGGTTTCTCTCGCCGACTTGATCGTCCTGGGTGGAGGTGTGGGGATAGAGCAAGCTGCGAAGAATACCGGCAAAAATGTGATTGTTCCTTTTGTGCCGGGACGCACGGACGCAAAGCAGGAGCAGACCGACGTCAAGTCATTCTCGGTGCTAGAACCGGCTGCTGATGGGTTCCGCAACTACTTAAAAAGGAAATTTCCCGTATCACCTGAGGAACTTTTGGTAGATCGAACACAACTTTTGACATTGACCGCTCCGGAAATGACGGTTCTAATCGGCGGCATGCGCGTTTTAAATGCCAATTACGGGCAGTCTCAGCACGGCGTCTTTACCAAAAGACCTGAAACCCTCACAAATGACTTCTTCGTGAACCTGCTCGACATGGGCACGACGTGGAAGGCGACATCTGAAGATGAAAACGTGTTCGAGGGTCGTGATCGCGTAACCGGTGAACTAAAGTGGACCGGCACCCGGGTTGATCTGATCTTCGGCTCAAACTCTCAACTTAGAGCCATCGCGGAAGTCTATGCTTCTGACGACTCGCAAGAAAAGTTCGTGCATGACTTCGTGGCTGCCTGGAACAAGGTGATGAATGCAGATCGTTTTGACCTGCTTCAATCGTAAAAGGTTTTGGCTGCTGTTGGATAAAGGAAGTGCACAAGAAGAAAGGCTGCCGGAGTATTTCCGGCAGCCTTTCTTCTTGTGCCATCGAATTACCATACCCTAACCTGGACGAGCCAGAACCAAAAAGTGAATCATAAGCGTTCAGCCATCAGCTTTCAGCTATCAGTTAGTAGTTATACAGATGGTTGCCAGCCAAATATTCACTTTTATTATCTCCCCTTACAACCGCTTCGGCATTATGCACCGGCGTCCTCGGCCGTCAAGGGCAAGGGCTTTCGCCTCCGCTTGGCGGACCCTGTGACAGCCTTCGGCCTCCGGTGGGGGGAGCAATCAAGCGGTTGTAAGGGCTAAGTTTTGCTCGACCTTCCCCTTGCCGGCCAGGGCCCTACGCAGCCGGTAGCTCTCCCCCGTAAAGGCCAGGATGTGGGCGTGGTGCACCAGACGATCAACCAGAGCTGTGGTAAGCCGGGTGTCACCGAACACACCGTGGTCCACTGTCCAAACTCCAGGTTAGAAGTAACGATGACGCTGCAACGTTCATAGCAATCGGCAACGACATTAAACAAGAGCTCAGCGCCGTCCCGGTGCAAAGGCACAAAGCCCACTTCATCCAGGATCAACAGCTCGCATAGGCGCAAGTCCCGCATGTAGCGAGCCAGGGAACCGTTTTTGTGCTTCTCCAGTAGTAACTACACAGCCACCCTGATTTCAGGGGGGGCTTGACAACCTCAGAGAGAATTGGGGATACTATATACCATGAACGACAATGAGCTTGCAAGGAAAATCGCAGAACTACCCGTGGAGACTCAACGGCTATTGGGTGAGCACCCTGCTTTGCGCCAGCTCCTTGAGGAATTATTCGGGCTTATAGATGAGATCCAACGTGAAGTGAAGCGCCTTCAGGATCTGCTCAAGTTGAATAGCCACAATAGCAGTAAGCCTCCATCCTCGGATCAGCCCAGGGTTAAAAGGGAAGTCGTCAACCTGCGAAATAGCACTGGCAGAAAGCCGGGAGGCCAAATGGGTCATCCGGGAACTACCCTGCAGGCCGTTTCCAATCCAGACAATGTTGTCCGCCACAAGGTGAATGTTTGTTCGCACTGTGGGGAGGATTTATCCTCAGTAGAGGCTACAGATGTCGAGAAACGTCAGGAGTTTGATATCCCCCCTATCAAGTTTGTCGTGACAGAGCATCAGGCCGAGGTTAAGGTCTGTCCAGAATGTCATGCTCAGAGCAAGGGGGATTTCCCGGAGGGTATTACCCAGCCGGTTCAATATGCTGAACGACCCAAGAGCTTGGCAGTATACCTCAATCAGTATCAACTCATCCCTTATAAACGGGTCACTGAGATATTTGAAGACGTGTTGGGGGGATCGATCAGCCAGGGGACACTGTTAAATGCCCTTGAGACCTCTTATAATAATCTGGCGTCTACGGAGGAGCGGATTAAGGTGGACATTTTGAACTCCCCCACTGTTCATTTTGACGATACAGGGCTTTATCGTGGCGGCCAAAGAATCTGGTTACATACCGCTTCTACCGAGGAGCACACTTACTATTTCCCTCATGAGAGACGGGGCCGTGAAGCCCTGGATGCTGCCGGCATTCTCCCGGAGTATAAAGGGGTAGCTGTCCATGATCACTTTGAGCCCTACAACTCCTACGAGGACTGCTCTCATGCATTCTGCAATGTTCACCATCTTAGGGAGCTGACCCGGGCTTATGAGCAAGACGGGGTGGATTGGGCAAAGGAAATGGCCGATCTCCTTATGGAGATAAAGGGGGTAGTTGACGAAGCTAAAGATTCCGGAAAGCAGGCCCTGGAACCAAGCTTGGTCAACTTCTACCATCAACGCTATCAAGGCATTCTCAGCGAAGCCCTTAAGGGCTATCCCCCTAA
>QLUL01000110.1 GCA_018725425.1 Chloroflexota bacterium | reverse complement strand
GTGATTAGTTGGTCTGCAATCACCAATCACCAATTACCAATCATATATCACCCCACAGGGCATCTTCATATCCACCGCCCAGCTTAGTCTCGAGCAGATAACCCCGGAGTGACTCCACGCTCCTGGTAATTACCTTGATATAGTTACCGGTGTGCCCGACCCAGAGACCTTCCCCCTTTCGCTCCTCCCACAATACCGGCATAGTTTGGCCTGAAAACCGTCGGCGAAAGTCCCGGACACTGCGGCCTGCCAGTTCAATCATGATCCGACTCCGAGACTTCTTGATCTTCTCGGGAACCTTGCCGGGCATCCGGGATGCTGGAGTACCCGGGCGCGCCGAATAGGGGAAGATGTGCAAACCGGCAAAGCCGATTCTCTCGCAGAAGCGATAGCTCTCCTCGAATTCCTTTTCGCTCTCGCCGGGGAAGCCCACAATGACATCGGTGGTAATGGCAACATCGGGCATCCCGTCCCGAACCAAATTCACCGTCTCCTCGTACTCGCCGGTGCAATATCCACGCCCCATACGCTTAAGCACCGAATCGCTGCCGCTTTGAAGGGCAAGGTGCAGGTGGCGGCATATCCGTCCGTTGTCGCTCCAGAGCTCGATAAATGAGGTGGGTAGTTCCCCGGGTTGAAGTGAAGAAAGCCGCAGACGTGGGATGGCCGTGTCATCCAGGATTTGCCGCACCAACCCCGCAAGCCCCCCCTTATAGGCTCCAATTCTGGTTCCGGTGAGGACGACCTCCTGGTATCCCCTGCTAGCTCTATCCTTGACCTCGGTCACCACTTGTTCCGCAGGCACGCTGCGTTCCTGTCCCCGGACATGCGGCACGATACAATAAGAGCAGCACTGATTACATCCGTCTTGAACCTTGACCAGCGACCGCGTGCGGAACAATTGCGCCTCATAGCCATTGAATGTCGTGTCCGGGATACGTGATCCGTGTCCGGACACGGCCAACGGTCTACGGACACGGTTTTCAAGTCGGCCGGTAACTATCTCCACCAGGCGATCCTTATCGGTGTTGCCGACAGCGAGATCAACCCCTTCAATGTGGACTCCGGCCGCGTCCCGCTCCACATAGCAACCGGTAGCCAGAACCAGGGCACGGGGATTGGCTCGACGGAAAGATCGCAGATGGTGCCGACACTTACGGTCGGCGATATGAGTCACGGTGCAGGTATTGAGAATGTAGACATCGGGGTCTTGATCGGGGGCTACTACGCCAAACCCGGCACCGCGGAATCTACATGCCAGAGATTCACTTTCCGCCTGATTGAGCTTGCAGCCAACGGTCTGAAGAGCGACAGTCGGTGGGGCACGGTTAATGTGGTCGGGGTCTTCATCGTCAGTGGTGTTCATACTGCCTGATTCATTATATCAAGTGCACTCGAGAATTGCAAACAGCTCACATGCGCTCCGGTGCACTCATCCCCATGAGGCGCAGAGTCCGGGCGAGAACGATTCTTGTTGCCTCCACTAGCTTCAGCCGTGCCAGGGTAAGCGGCTCATCTTCAGTAATGACCCGGCATTTCTCGTAGAAAATATGGAAGGCGGTGGCCAGGTCCTGGGCATAGTGGGGGAGGTGGTGGGGCTCGAGGTTGTTGGCCACCAAATCCAGGGTCTCCGGGAACAGGAGTAATTTCCTGATCAGGCCCAGTTCAGCATCCTCGGTGAGAAGCGATACGTCGCCCTTTGCGTAGTCAATTCCCCTTTCCCCGGCCAGTCGCAGGATGCCGGTGATGCGAGCATGGCCGTATTGGACATAATAGACCGGGTTGTCCATCGACTCCTTCTTGGCCAGTTCCAGATCGAAGTCCATCTGACTGTTCGCCGACCGCGCCAGAAAGAAGAAGCGACAGACATCAGGTCCAACCTCATCTAACACCTCCCGTAGAGTGATGATATCCCCGGTGCGCTTGGAGACCCGTATGTGCTCCTCGCCGCGGCGGAGACTGACCATCTGCGAGATTATTATCTGCAGCCTCTCTGGTGAAACACCCAGGGCATTGACGGCGGCCTTCATCCGGGAGACGTGCCCTTGATGGTCGGCTCCCCAAACGTCAATGACCTTATCAAAGCCGCGTTCCAAAAACTTGTTGTAGTGATAGGCGATATCCGAGGCGAAGTAAGTGGGCGCCCCCGTGGAGCGAATCAGGACGTTGTCCTTATCCTCGCCAAGTCCGGTGGAGACAAACCAGAGCGCCCCATCCCTTTCTTCAACATGGTTATCGTGTTTGATCATCGCCAGTACCCGCTCAAATTTGCCGGAATCATATAGCGTTTGCTCACTGAACCAGACGTCGAACTGGACGCCCAGGAAATCAAGATCATCCTTGATGGAGTCAATTATTATCTCCGCCCCAATCCGGCCTACGTCCTCTTTGCTCTCTAAGAAGACATCCCCTCTCTCAGCAGCGATCCGGCGGGCTATCTGAATCATATACTCTCCGCGATAGCCATCGGCTGGTATCTGAGCGGGAAGGCCAAAGACCTCTCGATAGCGCGCATAGAGAGAGGCGTAGAAGTTCTGCATCTGATTCCCGGTATCGTTAATGTAATACTCCCTCTCCACGCTGTATCCGGCGGCGCTGAGGACATTGGCCAGGGTGCTGCCCAGAACCGCTCCCCGACCATGCCCCACATGCAGTGGCCCGGTAGGATTGACGCTCACAAACTCCACTTGCACCCGGCAGCCCTGCCCTGAGTCCGAATCGCCGTAGCGATTACCCTGGCTCAGGATTTCATCAACCTGCTGGCGGAGCCAGTCCTCCCTAACCTCGAAATTGATGAACCCAGGTGGGACCACCCAGACCTTCTCTATTCCCTCGATGGCAGGCAGCAATTTCACCAGGGCCTCAGCTATGCTGAGAGGCCTGACTTTGGCTGCCCGGCCCAGTTTTAGAGCGATGGTCGCCGCATAATCGCCATGCTCCGGCTTTTGGGGATGCTCGAGGAGAATCTCGGGCAGAGCTAGGAAAGGGATCAATCCTTCCTCTTGCGCCTTGATAGCAGTTTGCTTGAGCATCTCGGCGATTTTGTCTTTAATCATCTCTATCTCTACTGAGTAAGGGTTAGGAGATAGGGGTTAGGGGTTATCCCTTAATCCTTATCCCTTATCCCTTACTCAATTTTAGACATTTGGAGAGGACGAGTCAATGGGAGGGGTCGGGTCTTGGCTCTTGACTTTCTGCGGTACACCTGGTCATTGAGACCGCTGGGAGCCAGGGTTCATCCCCGGCTGGAGGAAGCGGGAGGCAAGCTCCCGCGCTACGACTCAGTCCGGACACGAACTTAAGTAGCGGAAAAGCAGGTTGATCTATGCTATTATTATTAGGGGATGGGAGATAGGGGTTATCCCTTAATCTAACCGACAAGGGGGAATTATGGAGAGGAGGCTTTATCGCAGTCGGAGCGACCGGGTGATCTGGGGGGTGTGCGGGGGGCTGGCCAGATACCTGGGTGTGGATCCGACAGTGATCCGCCTGGTAATGGTTCTGCTGGTTTTTGCCAACGGGATAGGCATCCTGGCCTACATCATCATGGCTATCGTCGTTCCGCTGGAGGGTTCAAAGACGGCGCAGCCCAAGGAGACGGTGCGGGAGAATGTGGAGGAGATAAGGAAGACCGCTGCCGAACTTGGAAAGAAGATACGTGACGCATTTGGGGAGGAGGTGGAGGAGATGAGGAAGACCGCTGCCGAAGTCGGAGAGGAGATACGTTCCACATTTAGCGAGGAGGAAGCGGAGGCTGAAGAGCGGGACAGGATTCATCGGCGGCGTCGCAACTTCATTGCCATTATCCTCGTCGTGGTGGGTCTCTTTTTCTTGGCAGCTAATTTTAACTTTTTCTGGTGGTTCCGCTGGGACAGACTGTGGCCACTCTTCCTCGTCGCTGTTGGCCTGCTGCTCCTGGTGACGACCTGGAGGAGGCAACATGGGTGAGGGGAAACCGTCGCGGAAGCATTATGTCTCCATCTGGGGCATTATTCTGGTTTTTGTGGGAGCGGTGCTCCTTTTGCAGAACTTCGATGTGCTGCCCTGGGGGCTGTGGGGTACGCTGTGGCGATTCTGGCCGGTGCTGCTTATCATCATTGGGCTTAATATGGTCGTCGGTCGCCATAAACCCTGGCTGGTAGCGATCATTATCCTGGCGGTGCTGGGTGCCTGTCTGGGGTTGGCCGTCTGGCAATACAGATCACCTCTGTCGATGGAGGCCACCAGTACCTATTCAGAGCTCCGGGGAGATCGACCGAGCGCGCTGGGTTGGTGACCGATTTGGGTAGATATCTTTGGCATGTCCGGACACGAACTTAAGTAGGGGAAAAGTAGCTTGACCTATGCTATCATATGAGGTAAGCGTTCAGTCGTCACCTTTCAGCTATCAAGGATAAAGTCCTTTCTACTTAAAGTCCCGTTTGAACTGCTGAATGCTGCTCACAGAAGATCGTCGCCATAGAGATCCAGAGGGAGTAAGCGTATGGATACGATAATAATCGCTGTTGTTGTCATCGCGGTG
>QLUL01000011.1 GCA_018725425.1 Chloroflexota bacterium | reverse complement strand
CGATTTGCGGCTGGAGCAGGCCCTGGAGTTGGGGGCGGACGTGCTGGCGGTTGCTTGCCCTTACTGCATGCTCAACTTCGATGACAGCGTGCTCACCATGGGTAAGGAGGGCCTCATTGAGATCAAGGATATCGTAGAACTGGTTCAGGAGGCTATTTGACGGGTTCGAGGTTCAATGTTCAGCGGTTCAGTGGTTCTCCTCCCAGCCCAACCGTGAACCGTGAACCCTGGAACCTGTGATTAGAGGTTCAACATGTGGGAACCTAGAATTGGCGTATATATATGTCATTGTGGCAGTAATATAGCCGGCACGGTTGATGTCGAGGATGTTGTCGGCGCTGCCCGGGATTTAGATGGTGTAGTGGTGGCTCGTGACTATAAGTTCGCCTGTTCTGACCCCGGTCAGCAGATGATCAAGGACGATATTGCGGACCTGGATCTCAATCGTATCGTTGTCGCTGCTTGCTCACCGACGATGCATGAGATTACCTTCCGCCGTGTCTGTCAGGATGCAGGAATCAACCCCTATTTATTTGAGATGGCCAATATTCGTGAGCAATGCTCCTGGGTGACCGCGGATAAGGGAAAGGCTACCGAGAAGGCTAAATCACTGCTGGGCGCGGCGGTAAGGCGGGTTTTCTATCAGCAGCCACTGGTGACCAGGGAGGTTTCGATCAATCCCAGTGCCCTGGTAGTGGGTGGAGGTATCGCTGGCATTCAGGCCGCCCTGAAGATCGCCGATGCCGGATACAAGGTGTATCTCGTGGAGCGCGAGCCCACCATTGGAGGGCATATGGCGCAACTGGATAAGACCTTCCCTACCCTGGATTGTTCCAGTTGCATTCTCACCCCCAAGATGACACTGGTGGGTTCTCATCCCAATATTGAGCTGATGGCCTACTCTGAAGTGGATGAGGTTTCGGGATATATCGGGAATTTCAAGGTCAAGATCAGGAAGAAGGCTAGATTCGTCGATGAGGAGAAATGTACCGGCTGCGGCATTTGCATAGCAAAGTGTCCCTGGAAAACCGATAGCGAGTTTGATGCCGGAATGGGCAAGAGGAAGGTTATTTATACCCCCTTTGCGCAAGCGGTGCCCAATATACCCGTCATTGACCGGGAACACTGCGCCTATTTCTTGAAGGGCACCTGTCGTGCCTGTGAGAAGTTCTGCGAGGTAGAGGCTATCGATTTTGAACAGCAAGATAGCATTGTTGAGGTGGAGGTGGGGGCGATAATCCTGGCCACCGGTTACGGCGTTTTTGATCCCACCCCCATTTATCAGTATGGCTATAATCGGCTGGATAACGTTATCACCAGCCTGGAGTTTGAAAGACTGGTTAGTTCAACAGGGCCTACGGAGGGCAAGATTGTGCTTAAGGATGGCACCGTCCCTCGGGGCATTGCCATTATCCACTGCGTGGGCAGCCGTGACAAGAACTATCATGAGTACTGCTCTAATGTATGCTGTATGTATTCGCTGAAATATTCTCACCTGATAAAGGAAAAGATCGATGCGGTGGTGTACCAGTTATATATTGATATGCGTTGCTTCGGCAAGGGCTATGAGGAATTCTATGAGCGTCTTTCGGAGGAGGGGGTCTTCTTCGTACGAGGCAAGGCGTCTGAAATTACCGCTGAGGCCACAGAGGAAGGGAAACTGACTGTGGTGGCTGAGGATACCCTGTTAGGTTCTATAATAAAGCTGCCGGTGGATATGGTTATCCTGTCCTGCGCTCTGGAGCCGCAAAGGGATGCCGAGGCCATTGGCCGACTGTTTAACGTCGGCCGCAGCGCCGATGGTTTCTTCATGGAGAAACACCCCAAGATGGATCCGGTTGCTACCATGAACGATGGGATATTCCTGGCTGGTTGCTGCCAGGGACCCAAGGATATACCGCATGCGGTAGCCCAGGGATTGTCCGCCGCTGCTGAAGCACTGGCCCTGATCAGCAAGGGGGAGGTGGAGATCGAAGCGGCTGTGGCGGTTATTGATGAAAGAATCTGCTCTGCCTGCCAGATTTGCAAGCTCGTTTGCCCTTATAGCGCCGTCTCGTTTGATGAGGAGAAGGTGGTGTGCCGGGTGAATGAAGCCCTGTGTAAGGGGTGTGGTGCTTGCGTTGGCGGCTGCCCCAGTGACGCTATAAGCCTGAATCACTTTACCAATGAACAGATACTGGCTCAGATGGAGGGGATGCTGGTTTAACCGTTCACCACGGAGAGCGCCGAGATTTTTGATATTTAGGAGTTCTCTGTGTGCTCTGCGGTGAACGCTTACTAATACTCGCTGGAGATGAAGCCCTTGATCTGGGCATAGGAAAACACCGGGCCATCACGACAGACATAGATATTTCCGATATTACATCTCCCGCACTTGCCTATTCCGCACTTCATTCGCTTCTCCAGCGTAGTTATCATTTGCTCCGGTGTAAAGCCCAGTTTTTCCAGGACAGGGAAGGTGAATCTTATCATAATCGGCGGACCGCAGACGATGGCTATCGCATTCTGCGCTGAGGGAGCCACCTGCCCCAGTATCTGAGGAACGAACCCCTCTCTGAGGAGTCTGGAGTCTGCAGTCTGGAGTCTGGAGTCCCCCGCCCCGACTCTTGACTCTTGACTCTGGAGTCTGGAGTTCCCCGCCTCGACTCTCGACACTGGACTCTGGACTCTTGACTCTTGTCGATCGACGGTAGTTATCACATCGACCGTCTTGTCGTCGCCCCATGCATCCAGGTCGTACTTGAAGCATAGGTCGGCCGGACTGCGCGCTCCGTAGATAATCTGGATATCGCCATATTTATCCCTATTGTCGAGGACATTCCAGATGAGAGATCTCAGGGGAGCCAGACCGATGCCGCCGCCGACGAAAACGAGGTTTTTCCCCTGCAGGAGATCAAGGGGGAAGCCGTTGCCGTAGGGCCCTCTAAAGCCGATTTCCGCGCCGACGCCGAGCCGGTGCAGGGCGTTGGTTACCTTGCCCACTCGCTGTAGTGCAAACTCGAGGTGGTCGCGCCGGGTGGGGCTCGATGAAATGCAGAAAGGCGCTTCGCCAACCCCGAAGACCGAGTATTCGCCGAATTGCCCCGACTCGAAGGTGAACTCATCTCTTAGCTTCTCATCCTTGAAATTGAAATGGAAGGTTCTGACGCTGGGGGTTTCGTCAATTATCTTCTCAATTACCATTATATGCGGCAGGTATACATTACTCTGCGCCAGGAATCTGTGTTTCTCGATGATATCGCTAGCTGTCATTGGTGATCTCCCTGTTGAAGGCTAAAGGCTGAAGACTGAAGGCTGTTAGGCTACTTCAGCCTTCAGTCTAACAGCCTCAAGGTCTGGGTGATATCCCAGTTCACCGGGCAGAGACGAATACACCTTCCGCATCCCGTACAGGCGATAACATCAAAAGTCATGGGGTAGAACTCAAACTTGTGGCATACCTTCTGTCTCACCCGCTGCCATTTCTCCTCCCGGGGGTTTTCCATGGGCATCTTGGTATATAGAGCGAAGGCACAGCTATCCCAGCACCTGAATCTTGCCCCCTGTTTCTTGACCATCTCGTCGCTTATATCAAAGCAATAGCAGGTGGGGCAGAGAAAGGTGCAGATACCACAAGCGATGCACTTGGCGGCTACCTTCTCCCAGTAGTGCTCATCTTCAAAGGCAGAGAGCAGCCTGTCCTTAATGCCTTCGGTATTTATCTTTCTTGTTACCCTGCCGTAGGCTTTCTCTTTCGCTTCGTTGGCTCTGGCGGTATCGTCTTCGGTTGCGTCTTTAAGACCGGCAGTTAGCTCCATCAGGCGTTTGCCTTTATCGCTTATCTCCTCGATCAAGAATTCATCACCGATATCAGTAAGCAGCAGATCCACATCATCTGATTCTCCCGGGCCGATGCCGAGAGAGGTGCAGAAGCAGCTATCATAGGGGTTAAGACATACCAGCCCGACCAGTACGGCACCCTCTCTCCTGGGAAGGTAGTAGGGGTCTTGATAGGCGTCGGTGAAGATGAGGTCCAGTAAGCTCAAAGCCCGGGCATCGCAGGGGCGAATACCGAAAATCAACTGGGGGAGGGGGACTCCAGACTCCAGACTCCAGACTCCAGGCTCAAATGGCAGCTCCATACTGTGGCCTTCCTTTCCCTTCTGGAAGCGGAACATCTCCTCCAGAGGTGGCAGGAAGTTGGCCTTGGGGGGTGTTACGGTATTTCTATACCAATCCAGATTGATATCGCTGCCGTCCCATAAACCATAAACCGTCAACCGTGAACCGTGAACCGTGAACGCGGTATCACCTTCATTGCAGGGAACAAATATGGTGTAGTCCTTACTCCACTGGTGGAGAACGCTCCCAATATCCTTTTTCCTCACGAGTTTTGAGTTTTGAGTTTTGAGTTTTGAGGCCTCCCTCCTTCCCCCTCTATACTCCTCAAAACTCGATACTCGATACTCGATACTCATCTGATCAAATCCAATGATTCTCGGAGTTTTTTCTTCATTTTGCACTTTTCAATTTGCACTTTTCATTTTTCAATTTTTCTACCTGATTAAATCCTCCGCCTCTTCCTGCTCATAGTGGGTCATCAAGGGGGGTGCATCCTTATCCATCCCCGCCTTGAAGTGGAAGAGTTCATCAACCAGGTCATACATCTCCTTTGTCAGGCATCTGAGGGGAATATTCACCGGGCAGGAGCGCTCGCACCCACCGCAGTCGGTGCACCTTCCGGCGAGGTGGATATTCCTGATCGCCTGGAACATGAGGTTCTCTTGCCACCGCGGCATCGGCATCAACCATCGAGGCTCACTCTCCTCGACAAAACAACGCTTACAAAAGCAGGACGGGCAGATGTTGCGGCAGGCATAGCAGCGGATGCAGCGAGAGAACTCTTTTCTCCAGAACTCCCACCTTTGCTGTGGGGACATCGCCTTGAGAGTCTGGAGTCTGGAGTCTGGAGATGCTTCGCTCTGGAGTCCCCCACCCTCCCCGTGACTCTGGACTCTTGACCCTTGACCCTTGACTCTCGACTCTCGACTCTTGACTCTTGACTCTTGACTCGTTGCGGTTGGTTCACCAAGGAGGATGTCGTAATCCTGTGGGGTGGGGAACTCGCACGCAAGGCAGTTATCAGAAAGGACCTCGGCAATGGGAAATTCACTTCCCTTGCCGTCAACTGTTATGACTACCTTGTCGCCTTCTCTGATGATATCATCCAGCTCATCTCTGTCTTTGCCGGTTAGCTTCTCTACCTTACGTAGCTCGATCATCCCCGGGCAGGGGATACCGATGATCACCAGATCATCGCGACTAACCTTGTTGTCCTGTATCAGGCTGACGATAGAGCGGCTATCACACCCTTTGGAAGCAACGGCGATGCGCCCCTTGAAATCTGGTAGGAATAGGGCGAGATTATTGACTATGAAGGGGTTGATTACCAGGCGGTCGAGGTCGTCTTTGCTCTTGGTTATTAATGGGGTAGTGGTGAATTTCAGGCTTCCTGCCTCAAAGCCGATAATAAGGTCAACTTTATCTTGCTCCAGCAAGGCTTTAGCCTCATGCCGCAGCTTTTGTTGCATCTTATGGTCGCTGTTCATCAAACAATTGGTTGGGGCCGATTGCCTTTAGCCCCTCTGTTACCTCGGTAACCACCTCGACAAATTTCCCTGCCTCCGAAGCCGAGATCCAGCTCGCCTGAATCCGCTCAGGCTCCATACCCATATACTCAAGGAACTTCTTGGTTATCGCTATCCTTCTTCGAGCACGGAAATTCCCCGTTTGATAGTGACAATCACCGGGGTGGCAGCCTGAAACCAGCACGCCGTCGAAACCCATCTGCAGTGCCTTAAAGACAAAAAGGGGATCGACCCTCCCGGAACAAGGAACCTTTATTATCCGTATGTTGGGGGGATATTTCTTACGGCTGGTCCCGGCCAGGTCGGCACCGCCATAGCTGCACCACTTGCATAGAAAACCAAGTAACTGTGGCTCCCATTCTGAATTCAATTTGGCTCCCAAAGTTAACTCCTAACCGCCAAAATTATATCATGGGCGATAAGCAGTGTCAAGTCTCCGCAGAGGGGGGACGCAGGCCGATTCTGAGGCGACACAACATTGGGCAAGTGCAGCCCTTGACTTATTCCCTTAGACCCGGCATTATTAAGATACCAAGACGGGTTCAAGGTTCAACGGTTATATAGACCAAACCCTGAACCGTGAACCGTGGTAAGAAATGACGCCAAGCGCCGACAATCTGACCAATACGGGCGAGGCGTGCCTCGCCCGTACTAAAGTGCGGGGGGTGGTGCAGGGGGTGGGCTTCAGGCCCTTCATCTTCCGACTGGCTCATGAACACGGCCTCACCGGATGGGTACGCAACACCTCCAGCGAAGTGGATATCGAGGTCGAGGGAGAGAAGGTAGAACTCTTCCTGGCCGATCTCGAGGCCAAAGCCCCTCCCATGGCCCGCATTGAACGGGTCACGACCACCATTCATCCCCCGAAGGGCTACACCGAATTTGTGATCGAGGATAGCCTTGCAAATGTCGGTGAGTATCAATTGGTCTCTCCCGACATTGCCACTTGCCGGGAGTGTCAGAACGAGATTCTCTCCCCGGATGACCGGCGCTATCGTTACCCCTTCACCAACTGCACTAACTGCGGCCCCCGCTTTACCATCATCGAAGACATCCCTTATGACCGTGCCAGGACCACCATGCACCACTTCAGGATGTGCCCCCAGTGCCAGCGGGAGTATGATAACCCGCTCAACCGCCGCTTTCATGCCCAGCCTAATGCCTGCCCGAGATGCGGGCCTCATTTGACCCTGGTGGATAACGGCGGCAATCCGGTGATATGCGATGACCCCGTCGTGGCCACTGCCGATCTCTTGAAACAGGGCCGGATCGTGGCCATCAAGGGTTTGGGTGGATTCCTTCTCGCCTGCGATGCGACCAATCCACAGACGGTCAATCTCTTGAGAGACCGAAAAAGGCGACCAGGCAAGCCATTCGCCGTAATGGTGCCGACCATGGAAGACGCAAAAAGGCATTGCATCGTCTCCCCGGAGGAAGAGAAGCTTCTGGAGTCATACCAGTGCCCCATTGTGCTCATTGAGAAGAGTGATTCTCCAATTGAAAATTGGAAATTGAAAATTGCAACTGAGGTAGCCCCGGGAATCAAGTACCTGGGCATCATGCTCCCTTATACCCCGCTGCATCATCTGCTCTTGAGGGAGGTGGGACTGCCTCTGATCATGACCAGCGGCAACCTGAGCGAAGAGCCCATCGCCCGGGACAACGATGAATCCCTGCGGAGACTGAGAGACATCGCGGATTACTTCTTGCTGCACAATCGGGATATCCATTCCCGCTACGATGACAGCGTCTACATTGTGGAGGGGGGAAGTCCCCGGGCAGTGCGCCGAGCACGGGGCTATGCCCCCTATCCCATCTTCCTGCCCTTTAAGACCAGGCAGATTCTTGCCTGCGGCGCCGAGGAGAAGAACACCTTCTGTCTCACCAGGGAGAATCATGCTTTCGTGAGCCAGCATGTCGGCGATATGGAGAATGAGGAGACTCTGGAACAATTCGAGAGCACCATCGAGCTTTACCAGAGGCTGTTTCGCATCCAACCCGAGGTGGTAGCCCACGACATGCACCCAGAGTACCTGGCCACGAAGTACGCCCTCGAACTGGCTGAAAGGGAACCCGATTTGGAGCTGGTTCCGGTTCAGCATCACCATGCCCATGTGGTAAGCTGCCTGGTGGAGAACGGTGCCACCGGACCGGTCATCGGGGTGGCATTCGATGGCACCGGATACGGCACCGACGGCACTATCTGGGGCGGGGAATTCCTAATAGCCGACTGGAGCGGATTTGAGAGGGTGGGGCACCTGGAATATATCCCCATGCCCGGCGGGGCAGCCGCCATCAAGAAGCCCTACCGTATGGCGCTGAGTTATCTTTTCAGCCTGGGCATGGCTGACGCGTTCACGGTTCACGGTTCACGGACAGAATTGACCCCATCGAGGTTGAGCTGATAAGACAACAAGTGGAACGCAAGATCAACTCGCCCTTTACCTCCAGTGTTGGGCGTCTCTTCGATGGGGTAGCCGCCCTGGCAGGGGTGAGAGACGAGATCAACTACGAGGCCCAGGCGGCCATCGAGATGGAGATGCTTGCCCTGGAAGCGGTTCACGGTTCACGGTTCACGGTTATCCGTTCTCCATCACCACGCACCAGGGGATGAGGATCGTAAAGCTCGGGGGGCTTCTGGCAGCAGTGATAGATGACCTCTCCAAAGGGGTTTCGGTGCCCATCATATCGGCCAGGTTCCACAACACCATTTCCGAGATGATTGTAGAGGTGTGCCGTGTCCTTGCCCAGGAAAGGGGGCTCAGCCAGGTGGCGTTGAGTGGCGGGGTCTTCCAGAATCGGCTGCTGCTGCGCCTGGCAACCTCCGCCCTTCGTGCGGAGGGTTTCGACGTGCTCATCCACAGCTTGGTGCCAACTAACGACGGCGGCATAGCCCTGGGACAGGCAGTAGTGGCCAATTTCGCTCAGGCCGAGGGAGATTTCCCTTCCCGCGAGGAGAGGGGGGGCGTCAAGTAGTTTTGAGTAGCGAGTTAGGAGTTTTGAGGAGGGGGGACTCTAAACGCTAGACTCTAAACTCCAAACTCCATTAAGATAATCTGCTATAATTGGACCGTAACTGTAAAGGAAGGCCAAAATGTGTCTCGCCATACCAGCGTTAATCAGAACAATTGAAGGCAAAGAGGCGGAGGCCGATATGGGAGGCATCAGCCGCCGCATCAGTCTCTGGCTCACCCCGGAGGCAAAGGTGGGGGATTATGTGCTGATTCACACGGGCTACGCACTAAGTGTCTTAGACCAGGAGGAGGCCGAAGAGACCTTGCGGCTTTTTGAGGAGATAGGACGGGCCATGGAGGAAGCGGCTTGAAGTTCACCAGCGAGTTTCGTCGCTCTGAACTGGCAGGAGGGTTGGTCTCCCGGATCCACAGGCACTCGAAGACCCCGGCACGACTGATGGAATTCTGCGGCGGACATACCGTGGCTATCCTGAAGCACGGCATTCGTCAGCTCTTGCCTCCTACCATCGAGATGCTCTCCGGACCGGGATGCCCGGTGTGCGTCACCGCTAACGTCGATCTCGATAAAGCCATGGCGCTAGCCAAAGTTCCCGGGGTGATCCTGGCGACCTTTGGCGACATGCTGAAGGTTCCCGGCAGCAACTCCAGTCTGCAAGAGGCTAAGGCTGAGGTCGCCGATGTGCGGATAGTCTATTCCACTATGGATGGACTCGATATAGCAAGGCGGAACCCGCAAAAGTCGGTGGTTTTCCTGGGCATCGGATTTGAAACCACTGCTCCCACCTTGGCCGCCTCCATTCTCCAGGCCGAGCAGGAGGGAATAAAGAACTATTATATGCTCTCCCAGCACAAGCTCTGCCCCCCCATCACCAGGGTGCTCCTGGACTTGGGTGAGATCAAGCTCCAGGGGATTGTCTGTCCTGGCCATGTGAGTGCCATCATCGGATCTCGTTCTTGGGAATTCATCCCGCGGGACTATGGCATCCCCTGTGTGGTCTCCGGCTTCGAGCCGCTGGACATCTTACAGTGCATTGATATGCTGGTGAGCCAAATTGAAAGCGGAGAGGCCAGGGTGGAGATCGCCTATCGCCGAGGGGTACGCCCGGAGGGCAACCAGACGGCTCTGAAGCTGCTGGATCAGGTTTTTGAACCCTGCCCCACCTCCTGGAGGGGGGTGGGGACAGTTCCTCAAAGCGGTTTGAGACTCCGTGAGAGGTATCGGCGCTTCGATGCGGAACTCTCCTTCGATTTCGACCCCGGCCCCACTAAGGAACACCAAGGATGCATCTGCGGCGAGATCCTGCGCGGGGTAAAGACTCCCCGAGACTGTCCTCTTTTTGCCGAAAAGTGTAATCCGGAGCAGCCCGTCGGTCCCTGCATGGTCTCCTCGGAGGGTAGTTGCGCCGCCTACTATCTTTACGGAGTTCAAGGTTCAGCGTTCAAAGTTCCGGGGTTCCCAATTAGCGTGTAGCGCATAGCGTGTAGGGAGTAGGGAGGCTAGCCCTACCTACTACCCCCTACACCCTAAGTTCGAACTAAAAAGGAGTAAACAATGGGAACAGAGATCAAAACGTGGCAGATCGTTGATGGAAGGATTGAGGCTATTAGCACCAATCTGAAGGATGAGGGGAGAACAGAACCATATGACCTTGAGCCTTGGATCGCTTCGAACCCTGAAATAATAGGTTCAGATATCGCTATCATTGGACGGCAAGTTATGTCTAAATCAGGACCAATTGACCTTTTAGGCATTGATAAAACTGGCAACTTAGTGATTGTTGAAATAAAAAGGGATAAATTGCCACGTGAGGCTCTGACGCAGGCTATTGACTACGCATCAGATATTTCGGAATGGGCTATCGAAAAAATCGGGGAAGTCTGTTCGGAATATACTGGAAAAAATCTTATAGAATTCATAACCGAGTCGTTTCCGGAACCGGAAGAAATTAATGTGGAGAATCTCAACATCAATAATACGCAGCGTATTATGCTCGTCGGATTCTCGGTTGAGTCCTCTTTAGAACGGATGATTGAATGGTTGTCAGTCAATTTTAACGTCAACATCAATGCCGTGGTATTGAATTACGTCAGAACAAGAAGTGGTGATGAACTTCTTGCAAAAACTACTATCATATCGGAAGAACTTGAGCGGGAGCGAGTCAAAAAGAAGCGGAAATTCCAAATCTCCATGTCAGATGAGCCTGGCAGTCACGAACATGATATCCTTGCAAAACTACTGAAGGAATACTTGTCTAAGGATAAAGTCACCAACCAACGTATACGAGATGTTCTTCTTCCAGGGTTGCTTGAACAGAAGATTCTTACAAGAGAACAATTGAAAAAGAAACTTATCAAGCATGATCCATCTCTAGACGCATCTAAGGCAGGATACCATTTAGCGACTATTTCGGGTCAACTAGGCATGGAGAAAAACAACTTCCTTAGGCAAGTTGTGGCCTATGAATATCCAACTTACACATGGGAAAAGGATAACTTCTCTTTACGGGAGGAATATAAGGATCTTGTAAAGGAAGTACTTGAGGAATTACAAAAAGAGCAAAGTTCGAACAAGTGGTTGCAGCCGACCGCTTAACAGCGGCGGCTGAACTCCATCGTTAGAGAGCGATGAAGGATGAAGAGCTCAAAGCAGATAACCCTGAACCGTGAACCTTGAACCTCAAAACCTGATAACATGAGTAAGAAGATACTGCTCTCGCACGGAAGCGGAGGGAAGATGAGCCATGACCTTGTGGCGAGGATATTCCTTCCCGCCTTCACCAATCCACACCTCGCTAAACTCGACGATGCCGCGATCTTCGATACTCAGGGGCGTCTAGCGTTCACCACCGATAGCTATGTGGTAACCCCGATCTTCTTCCCCGGCGGCGATATCGGCAAGCTCGCAGTCTGTGGCACGGTCAACGACCTGGCCATGATGGGAGCCGTCCCTTTATATCTGACCCTCTCTTTCATAATTGAGGAGGGCCTCCCCGAGGATGAACTCCAGGCCATTGTAGACTCCGCCCAAACGGCCGCCGCGGATGCCGGAGCGATGATAGTCGCCGGCGATACCAAGGTGGTGCCTCACGGCAGTGCCGATAGGTTGTTCGTCAACACCTCGGGCATCGGAACAGTGCCCCCGCAGATTGATATCTCAGGCAGCAACGCCCGGGTGGGGGATAAAGTCATCCTGAGCGGGACGATAGGCGACCATGGCATCGCGGTGCTCAGCCAAAGAGAGGGGCTCAGATTTTCCACCACCCTCCAGAGCGACTGTGCTTCCCTGGATAAGATGGTGGCTCAGATGCTCGAAGTGAGCTCGAATATACACTGCCTTCGTGATCCCACCCGCGGGGGATTAGCGACCACCTTGAATGAGATCGCCGCCCAATCCCGGGTCGGCATCAGGATCGAAGAGGACAGAATACCGGTTCGCCATGAAGTTCGGGCTGCCTGTGATATGCTGGGATTTGACCCCCTCTATGTGGCTAATGAAGGAAAGCTGGTGGCCATGGTTGCCGCCGAGGATGCGGAGCGAGTCTTGGGGGCAATACGGAGGAACAACCTCGGTAGAGAGGCGGCCATCATCGGCGAGGTGACGGCCGGGCGTGCCGGCCGGGTAGTGATGAAAACCAGCATCGGGGCCTCACGGATAGTTGATATGCTGGTGGGCGATATCCTGCCGCGGATTTGTTAATTAGGTAGCGTGTAGGGTGTAGCGCGTAGTGTGTAGCCTCCCTGCCCCCTACACGCTAAGGAGTTGTTCAATAATTATCCATGCTTTTTGATAGTGATGAAGCCATATGGCCTGAAATCGAATATGCATCTGCTCGATCGTTGTCATGCCACAATGATGGCAGACAAAAGACAGTAATGTCAAGGTTATTTTTGAACAGCCCCTAACTACCACACGCTAAGTAGTTATGAAGCGCATCTATCTCCTCACCGGCATGCCAGGCACGGGTAAGACGACGATCATTAAGGAGGTGCTCTCGCGGAGCGAAAGGAGCGCTGGCGGCTTCTACACCGAGGAAATACGGACGCAGGGCATGAGGCAGGGATTTCAAATTGTTACCTTAGACGGAGAGACCACCACCCTGGCCCATATCCACATCCACGGCCCCTATCGGGTGAGCAAGTACGGAGTCGACCTCAGCGAATTAGAGCGGGTGGCGGTTCCCGCCATCGAGAGAGCAATAAGGAGCCATGATATTGTGGTCATCGATGAAATCGGGAAGATGGAGCTCTTCTCGTCCGCCTTTCGAATCACAGCATTAGAGGCGATCGAGAGCGGGAAGCTGGTTCTGGGCACCATCATGCTCAAACCGCATCCTTGGGCCGACAAGATCAAGCATCACCCGGCAGTGGAGCTGATTCTGGTGGATCGAAGCAATCGCCAGGAGATTTTGAGACAGTTACTCCAATGGATAAGATTCCACCAAGAGAAATAAAAGGACAAGCCCCAGACAGTAGAGACTATTGACAAACCAAACGGGGGAGAATCCCCCTGATGACCTTGTGTTGACGTTTGGTATGGTATTGGTATAATATATACCATGGAATTTGAATTCGATCCTGAGAAGAGTAGCAGCAACAACAAGAAGCACGGTATAGATTTTCCGGGGGCTCAAGCGCTGTGGGATGATCCTGATTTGATTGAGATTCCGGCGAAGACGGTTGATGAGCCCAGGTTCTTGGTCATCGGTAAAATCTCCAACAGGCACTGGTCAGGAGTTATCACCTATCGCGGTGAGAAAATCAGGATCATATCAGTGAGACCATCCAGGGAAGAGGAGGTTCAAATATATGAAAGCTGAGGAATTTGACGAAAGATTTGATGCGGGGCAAGACATTTCCAAGTATCTTGATCTTTCAAAGGCCAGACGGCCCGAGCAAGAGCACAAGAGAGTCAATGTGGATTTTCCCGTCTGGATGATTCACTCTCTGGACAAAGAAGCCAAGCGTCTTGGTGTTCCTCGGCAGTCTATCATCAAGGTCTGGATTGCGGAGCGCCTCGAAAAGGTCTAATGCCTGATAGCTCCAGCAGACGCGCTCAAATCCACCCACCGGTGACACGTTATGCCCTTAAACAAGATTGACGTCACAACGGCAAATGATGAATTGGTGAACTGCAATTTTGTTCTGGAATGCCAAAAGAGATAGGAGGTGAAATCATGTCAAATATGGAGGATTTACTTTCAAGAATCACAGTTAATCCCAAAGTCATGCTAGGCAAGCCGACTATTCGGGGAATGAGGATCACTTTGGAGCAAATCTTACGAGCGCTCGCCGGTGGCGTATCGCAGCAAGAATTGCTTCAGGAATTTCCGGAGCTTGAGAAAGAAGATTTTCAGGCAGTATTTGCATATGTGACTCATTTGGTAGATGAAGAACAAGTATTTCTTGTTGAGATGTCCGCATGAGTTCATCTGAATTGAAATTTTTGGTTGACGTCGGCGTTAGCAGGAAAGTTGAAGAATATTTGCAGGACCAGGGATATGATACAAAAACTGTGAGAGTCATTGATACTCGGATGTCGGACGAGGAAATTATACGTCTGGCTGCTTCCCACGGTCGGATGGTACACCAAGAAACAAGCATAGGGGGTAAGCGGGGTGATCGTAAAGGTTAGACTAGAAGTTGCGAAGAGCGTTGGCATTGCTAATATTTTTACGGAATTAGAACAAGCTATAGCAAATCCTTGCTTTGATATGGATATATTCGGAGAGATGAGCGATTCTCCAAAGAGGGGCGCATTTGCACGCTGTTGAATGAATTTCGCCGCGATCCTGAAGGCACAAAAGCTTTGTGGGCAGATTTAAGATTGGCATTTGTCTCAAGCCTATTTTCGCTTTCCGAAATTTTTGACCACGTTAAAAAGGAATTTGGGGCAGAGCAAGCTGAGGTGCTTCAGAGTGCATTGGACTCTTTGGAACGGATGTTCCATTTCGAGGGGCTCGCCAGATTCGGGAATACATGACTACATGATGGATTTCGTAAGGATTGAAAGGGCAATTTCGTATCTGGTTCGATGATTTTCACAGATACGTGCTGGAACATCCGTTTTACTGTTCAAACTGCAACAGGGTGGTGGATGCTGACTACAATGGGGCAAGGAATGTACTCCAGAGATATGATGATCCCGACATCGGATTATTTACCCCTCGAGAGGTGGCGAAGTGTATCTTGGAGGAACGTTTCCGAACGGGTGAGACTGTCCACCCAGGACCCGAGATACTTGTCTATCCGGGAGCGAACGACCAGTTATGTACTGCTTTGAGTACATAGAAAGGAACAGCTAGAAACAGATAATGGAAAGAACTCTTGTACTAATTAAGCCGGATGCCCTCCAGAGAGGCCTAG
>QLUL01000109.1 GCA_018725425.1 Chloroflexota bacterium | reverse complement strand
ATCGGCATAGGGGGCAGCCATTATCGGCTGCGCCCCTGCCACACCACCCGGCATGCGGGTCCGCACCGGGCGGTTCGGGAGTTTGAGGTCATGAGAGTCGGGGTAGTCCCATCTGATCGAAGTGAGCGATGGTCAGCACGCTGTTGATCAACTTGGCGCTATTGCGCCACCAGCGCCGGCTGTTGCCAGCCACCTGCCGTGCGACATTTTCCTTCGCTCCAAGTGCCTTGAGTTCACGGTAGATTGCTTTAGGCCGCTTCCACTGCTTGAGCTGGATTGCCCTGAGGCGGTGACGCAGCCATTCATCGAGCTCGCGCCAGATGCCTGGTGTTTGCGCCAGTCCAAAATACGCCTTCCAGCCCAGCATGTAGGGCCTGAGCTTTTGCACCACTTGCTCCATACTGCGCCCGCCCGAGCGGCGCGTGAGTTGCCGGATTCTGGCTTTGAAGTTTTGCAGTGGCTTCTCAGCCACCTTGCATTTAACCTCCCGGCCTTTGGCCACCCACAGCGCATACCCCAGGAACTTGCGCCCGAAGACGCTTGCTACCGCGCTCTTGGCTTCGTTGATTTGAAGTTTGAGTCCGGCGTACAGCCGTCTGAGTAAGGCCATCACCCGCTCCCCCGCCTTCATACTGCCCACATAGACGTTGCAGTCGTCAGCGTAGCGCGCAAAGCTGTAGCCCCGCGCCTGCAACGCCTTGTCCACAACGTCGAGCAGCACGTTGGCCAGCAACGGTGACAGTGGCCCACCCTGGGGCGTGCCCTGTTGACGATCGATCACCACCCCGCCATCCATGATCCCAGCGTTCAGGTACGCCCGAATCAGCCGGATGACTCCGGCATCATTGACACGCTTTCTGAGTCTGTCGATCAGGATGTCGTGGTTGACCCGGTCAAAGAATTTGGCCAGATCCACGTCCACCACCACGCGTTTGCCCAATTGGACGTACGCCCGTGCAGCCTTGACTGCGTCGTGCGCCCGCCGCCCAGGACGAAACCCATGGCTGTGTTGGCTGAAGGTGGGGTCGATCAGGGGTTGCAGCACTTGCAGCAGTGCCTGCTGGATCAGCCGATCCAGCACCGTCGGAATACCCAGCTCGCGCTGGCTTGCATCCGGTTTGGGAATCATCACCCGTCGCACCGGGCTTGGCCGGTACGTGCCTGCCAGCAACTCTTGGCGGATTTGGGGCCAATGCCTGCGTATTGCCTGGGCAGACTGCTCGATGTCGAGCCCGTCTACCCCGGCTGCGCCCTTGTTGGCCTTGACCCGCTTCCAGGCTGCTTGCAGGTTCTCTCTTGTCAGCGCCGCTTCCAGCAGGCCACCTGTGCCCACTTTGAACTTTGCCGACCCTGTGCCCGGGTGTTCACGGGGCGGGTCGCAGGTTTCGTCGCTGACGAGATCACGCACAGCTTCACCGTGCGCTACGCCCACCCGCCCGGATTGCTCCGACATCTGACGCCTGACCTTTAACATCCCCATGTCCTCGGTTACTCACTCTCGTTCAGTCCTTCGCGCGTTCGCTTGTGCCTCATCGGCCCGCTACCAGCACGACTACGACCTCTGCTGACTTCTCGCTTGCGGCCAAGGCCGTCGCCCTTTCAGGCATAAGGCGAGATCTCCCCAGGTAAGAACGCACTCCTTCATCACACAACCGCCAGATTTACGCCGCCTGAGCCTTGACCACAAAAGCTTTGCGGTTTCTTGCCCGCTCGCCTTGATCGGCACCGCCTTCTATCTGGTTCTTGTCCATCGGCTCATGATTTACGCTCCACGCTTCCTTCCCACACTCGGTCGCCCTCATGCAGTTGCGCTTCACTTCGCTCGCTGTGGTCAGCTCGCGGGAGGACTTGCACCTGCGGGAGTGCGCCCATGCTGGGCGCACAAAAAAAGCCCCAACTGATGACAGTTGGGGCTTCAGTATTGGTGGAGCTGGGGCCACAGAAAAACGCCTCTAACCCTTTATTCTGCCTAGTCTTTTTATAATCGTACGGTTTTTTTACCCCATTTGTTACCCCACAGGACACCACGGATGCTGACGGACACGAAACTCAGGGCACTCAAGCGGGAGCCAACACCAGGGAAATACACTGACGGGCAGGGGCTCTATCTGAGGGTCACCCCGGCGGGCGGCCTGTACTGGCAGTGGCGAATCAGGACGCCACGTGAAACAATTGTTTCGTATGGCACCTACCCCGAGGTCAGCCTCGGGGAGGCGAGGCAAAAGCATCGAGAAGCCCAGTCGCTGCGAAGATCTGGCACTGACCCCAATGCTGCGAAGCGTGCGTCTGTCCTGGCGCTGCGCTTGGCCTCAAAAAACACATTCGGGGCTATTTCCAGGGAGTGGCTGGACGTGCAGGCATCCAAGTGGTCGTCAAGCCATTTACAAACAACGCGGGATCGGATTCGCCGCGATTTGACTCCATTCCTTGAAGACCGTGCGATCACTGAACTCGATGTACCTGAGCTCCTGCAAATTCTCCGGAAAATCGAAGCGCGCGGTGCTGGCGAAACTGCGCACCGTGTCAGATTCATTCTCAGCCAGGTATTCACATATGCCGTGGCCACAGGGCAAGCCAAGTCAAATCCAGCGGCAGACCTATCTGGCACGCTCTTGGCCGTCACAGAAGGGCATCACGCTGCAATCACTGACCCGGCCAAGTTGGGGCAACTCATACGCGACATTCAAGCCTACCGTGGCTCGCCAATCGTGCGCACTGCCCTTCTCATTCACGCATTGACATTCCAGCGTCCCGGTGAAATTCGAGGGATGCGCTGGAGCGAGCTTGACCTTAATGGTGGAGTCTGGCTGATCGGCGCCGAAAGGATGAAATCGTCTATTAGAAAAAAAGCGGCGGGCGAGCCGCATTTTGTTCCACTGTCTGACGCAGCTGCCAACGCTATTCGTGAGATTGAACCGCTGACTGGTCGTGGTCGCGGAGATCTCGTTTTCCCTGGCCAGCGAGGCCAAAATAGATCTATCAGTGAAAACACGTGCCGGCAGGCACTGCGCACCCTAGGTTACAGCAATGAGGATCACACGCCTCACGGTTTCAGAGCGACGGCGAGAACGCTGATTGATGAGAAATTGGGATTTCGGGTTGAAATAATAGAGGCTCAATTGGCTCACTCGGTCCGTGACAGTCTGGGAAGGGCGTACAACCGCACGAAATTTGAAAATGAGCGCCGCCAAATGATGCAAGCCTGGTCAGACTACATTTTTTCATTAGAAGGTTAAGACCAGCCGGGCTGGTGCTGCTCCCGGCACTGGGCCGGCGGGCCGGCGCAGGTGCGGTCGTGAGTTGCTACTGCTACTCTTGCTATTCCTGCTACTTGACTTGATCGGGACTACCCGGGGCTGCTCCACTTTGCAGTCTGGAGTTCCTGGGGTTGCTACTGCTATTCCTGCTATTCCTGCTACTTGACTTGATCGGGACTACCCGGGGCTGCTCCACTTTGCAGTCTGGAGTTCCTGGGGTTGCTACTGCTATTCCTGCTATTCCTGCTACTTGACCGGGTGGGATGGCGGCAACCGTAAGGTTCTTGCGCAGCTTCTTTGCAGATTGTTCTACAGGTTTCTCGTTCTTTCTGATGTTCGTTTTCTGGAAGATCGAACTCCATGGAAACACAGCAAGCTATGGCTGGAGGTGCTCCGCACCTCCAACCGCTTGCCCCTTCGGGGGGGCACCCAGCCGTTGGCTGGGATGCTGGGATGCAATGCAACCAGGACAATTGAATCAATGACCCTTACCAGAATTTCAATTCGCCTGCCGCCGGCGCAGGCCGAGGCCCTGCGCGCCGCTGCCTTTGCCGCCCGCCTGCAGCCAGCTGTGCTGGCCCGCCATCTGTTGTTGGGCGCAATTGATTCAGGCCAGCTCCCCCCAGCCGCGCCCCCAGCGCCTGCGGCCCTGGCCCCAGCCGCCCGGGCGCTGCTGGCAGCCCTGGCAGCAACTCAATCCAATTTAGCCCAGCTCAGCCAGCATTCCATTGAAATCGGCCCGCCATTGTCCCAATTGGCAACTGGCCCGCTGGCCGGCCTGGGTGATCAAATTCGTGAAATTGGGATCGCCCTCAAAACAGGCGCCCCAGCGGCATCCAATTCCCCGGCCCTGATTGCAGCTGCTGATCAAATCAACGGCCTCACCAGGCGTCTCAATCAAGACCGCCTGGCGGTTCCAATCGCAGCCTGGCATGGCCCATTGGCCGCGCTCAAATCGGCATTGACCGAGGTCAAATGAAATGACAAAAGGGACCGGGATCAGCCGGCATCAAATCGAGGCTGAGGCGCTGGCCGCGCGCCTGCGCCGGCAAAATGCTGCTGGCGGCAAAATCAAAATCAAAGGGTCAAAAGGGGTTAAGCGCCTGGGCGGGCGCGCCACCAGGAATGCTGGGTCGTGGAAATCAAGGGGTAAATCGCCAGCTTCGATCGTCAAAATTCATAAAGGGGGGCGCGCTGGGGACAAGTATGCACAGACCTCCAAAGGAGCTGAATTTTTGAATAGCAATATGCTGGGGCGTGATCATAAAGAAA
>QLUL01000108.1 GCA_018725425.1 Chloroflexota bacterium | reverse complement strand
AGAGCAGACTATTGACTAACTCTATTTGATAAATCCATTCTGTCTATGATATACTGCATTTGTCATTGCGAGCGAAGCGAAGCAATCTCGCTTGCTCTTCTTTCTGGGATTGCCTTGTCCTCTTCGCTTTGCTCTGGGCTTCGGCTCACATAAGGGGGATTTGTAGTTGACGCTCCATTAGGGAAATTGAGAAAGGGAGGTTGATGCCTATGAGATGAAAATTCAGGGACGCAAGTGGGTGTAACAGAAAAAGCGGTCAAAAAATATGGAGGAAGACAACATGTACCTAAGGAGTAAATCAGGGAAAAACAGAATACTGTTGACTATAGACCCTCTTGCAAAACTCCTCGGGATATAATATTCCTTGAATTTGGCTGTTATGCATCAAATATTGAGGGGAAAAGGGGCTGAACTCGCATTTTCGCCTGTCCCGCAAGGAAAAATCAGCTCATTCTAGAATTTTGCAACAGGCTCAGGTCTTACCTGAAATCATCCATAAATTTTTGCGCATGGGCAGGAGAGAGCGGCAGATCCACCAACGGCGGATTATCCCGTACCACCGGGTTTTCGGATATATACTCCGGCTTTTCGGATCTGTATATTATTCCTATAGGTATGCGCTCTCCCCATTCCTCCGCCTTGGCCCGGGCCTGTAAAATATCGGAAGGGTCGTAGTCCTCAGACAGGTAATATATCCTGTCTTTATACCATTTGAAAGTATTGATCCTGTTGAACGAAGGGCAGGGCTGGAGAATGTCCACCAGCGCATAGCCTTTGAAGCTTATAGCCTGGGCTATGACAGCGGATAGGTGCGTCTTATCGCCAGAGAAGCTGCGAGCTACGAATCCCGCCCCCATTCCTATGGCAAGCGATATAGGGTTCATGGGTTGTATCAGCACCCCATCAAACTGGAGTTCGGTCTTCTGCATTCGGGCGGTGGTGGGTGAAGCCTGTCCCTTGGTCAGCCCGTATATCTGGTTGTTGTGCACTATATGGGTGATGTCCAGATTGCGCCGTATTGCATGGATGAAATGGTTGCCGCCCTCGCCGTAGGAGCAGCCGTCCCCGCTTTCGACTATGACGGTCAGCGCTTTGTTGGCCAGCTTTATGGCTATGCCTGCTGGAATAGACCGGCCATGCAGACCGTTGAACATGTTTACGCTTATATAATGGGGGGTCTTGGCAGCCTGTCCTATGCCCGATGATATTACCACCCGGTGGGGTTCAAGATTTAAGGATTCCAATGCATTTTTAAGCGATTCCAGTATTCCGAAGTTTCCGCATCCGGGGCACCATGCCGTTTCGTTGCTTAATACAAACATTTACCACACCTCCTTCATAATCCGGTCAACGATCTCGTCCTTGCTCCACTGCCTGCCATCGTACTTGAGCAGGCTGTGATGGCAGGTTATCATGGCTTGCTGCCGCACCAGTGCGGCCAGCTGCCCGGTGGCATTCTGCTCAAGGTTGACTATTTTCCGGGCGTTTTGAGCCAGACGGACTAATTCTTTGGTGGGCAGCGGCCATATATCCCCGAATATTAGCGCGCCCAGCGGCAAGCTGCGGGCATTGAGCAGAAGGACGGACTCCTTCACCGGGCCGTATGTTGATCCCCATGCGATCAGCAGCACTTCTGGATTTTCACTGCCGATATATTCTGGCTCAACAAGCTCACTCCTCAAAGCTTCTCCTTTTTTGAGGCGCTTATCAACCATAGCTTTCCTTACCGCGGCCGATTCGGTTATGTGCCCTGCTTCATCATGCTCATCGCTATCCAAATAGACCAGCTGCCCCGGTATTTTGCCGGGGATTATGCGTGGGGATATCCCGCTTTCGGTAAGCTTGTACCTCAGGTATTGCTCTATTGGGGCATCATAGGAAAAATGCCTGTCAATTGATATACTGGAAAAATCAAACGGCTTTATGGTCATCGTATAGTCGGCCAGGTACTGATCGGTGAGCAGGAACACCGGGACCTGGTATTTCTCGGCTATGTTGAATGCCCGGACCGTCTGGCAGAAGGCGTCTTCGGGATGTCTTAAGGCTATGACCATGCGGGGGAATTCCCCATGCCCCGAGTGGATCACGAATCCCAACTCGCCCTGCTCTGTGCGGGTAGGGAACCCGGTAGCGGGGCCTGGCCTCTGGGATACTACTATGACTACCGGCGTTTCGGTCATACCTGCCAGGCTCACTCCTTCGACCATCAGCGAGAAACCGCCCCCCGAGCTTCCGACCATGGCCCTGAGCCCGGCAAATGAAGCGCCCAGTGCCATGTTGATGACGGCAATCTCGTCCTCGGCCTGTTCGACCAGTATAGTGGCCTGTCTGGATTTTTTGGACAGGTAGGTGATTATGCTGGTAGACGGGGTCATCGGGTAACCGGCATAGAATCTGCACCCGGCTGCCAGTGCGCCCATGGCTATGGCCTCGTTTCCGTTTATGAATATATTTTCCCAGGGATTGGGCAGATTTGATGCAAACAGTGGTTGGGCAGCCGTATAGCCTTCTTCGGCGGCGGTTTTATTTGCCAGCAACACTTCCTCTGAGAAAAAATCCTTTAATTGCTCCAAGAGCGGTGCGAGCGGCATGTTAAAAAGCCTCAAGGCACATGCAACGGCAGCAGTTCCTGAAACACGCCGGTTTCCGGTTTTTTGGACTATCTGCTTTATCGGCAGGGTTATGATCTTGGAGCCATACCCGGTGTTTATTTTGTCCCCATCCTCAACTGCTATGATCCTGCTTTGCTCAACCAGTCTGGCATAGTGCAGAGAGGCTGTTTCGAGATTAAGAGCGATTATAACCGTGAGATCGTCCGCATGGGCAAAAATCGGCTGGTTGGAAAATCTTATCTGCACAAAATTATGTCCGCCCCTTATCCGCGACATGTAATCCCTATGCAGAAATACATAAAAACCAAGCTTCTTCAATGTTTTTGCCAGTATATGCCCCATGGTCTCCACACCCTGGCCGGCAGCACCGCCTAGAAGTATATTGTAGTCCATGATGTAAAATCACCGCCTTACAAAATTTTTGGGATGGCTATTCTTTTTAATTTGTAACTACTCACCCGTCATGCGTTCGTGGTGAGCGTTCGGCTGAGCTCACGCCGAAGCCTTGTCGAATCATGCACAGCCCTTCGACAGGCTCAGGGCGAACGGGGCTGAATAGTTACATTAATTTTACCTTTTTGAGAGTGGCCTCTGCTGAATATGCTCCATCGGCTCTATGGTATTCATACTCTATTTTATCCTGCTTCCCGCTCAGAGACAGCCATAATTTTCCGCCATGTTCTCTGTCCGTTGCGGGCATTAATAAAAATTGTCTCCTTTTAACTTAAATGTCAATAGTCAAGTCTGACCCTATTTCTCGCCGGTGTTTGGATAAAGCCAGGGCTTAAAGAGTCGCGTCAGTAGCGGCATCAGAACCCAAGTGAGCAGGATGACCATCAAAGCACCAATAGTGAGGAAGCTTACTGGCATTGGCCAGCCACCGATCCAATTGCTCACTGTTACGCCTAACAGCAGGCTGGTAGGGTAAACTCCCAGCAACGTCACGATCACCATTTTCCAGCGGGGCGGGGGCACGATGGCCCGTTGGCCCGGTAGCGTGAACCAAGTTTCCAATCCGCTTAGGTGTTCGTAACGCGGCTCGCCTTCGACCAGTCCAACGACCTTTTGCTTCCATTCTTCAAACAGTGGCAAACGGTAAAACTCATCGCGGGCTGCTGCATTCTCAAACCGTCGCAGGATGACGTATTCGCGTGAACCCGAGCCGAGGGCGGGTCGTAAAATGTGAACGCCGAGCTGGCCCGGCAGCTGAAGCGAATTCTGCACAAAATCGTGAAGCACTTGCTCGAACGCTTCCTCGCAGCCGGGCTTCACTACGCGGATGACAGCTACAGTAACGGGTGCTTGATTGCTCATACAATTACTCCACTCAAGAATTTGGCCGTTGCGAACAGGTTAGCTGCATTGACATAGATGCCGTCGCCAAGAGGCCGCTCTCAGCCCGAAGAATTCTCTATTTCTGCATTATCAGGCTTATTTTCAGTCAAGCACAACTCTGAACCGGGTCAGGGAACTCTGCAGATAGTCCCTAAAATCTGAGGTCTTGCGCAAAATGGAAAAATCCTAAATCCTAATTTCTAAGCACTAAACAAATCCGAGTAGCAAAATTCCAAATATGAGGCAGTTTTGAACATTTGAACATTGGGATTTGGGATTTGTTTAGTATTTCGTGCTTCGGATTTCGAATTTTAAACGACAATATGCCTTATTGGTTCCGGTTTGTCTGGGTTAGGAATATGATCCTCTTCAAAACTATACGTTCCCCACACTGTAAAATAGTCCACGTCTTTCCCGGGCTGCGTCTCTCTCAGAAACCGACTGGCAAAAAATGCGCCTAAACTGTTATAAATGTGAGGTAGCGATTTGCGCGCCATTCAAAACTTTATTTGATGAACGTCCCCTTCTCATACTCCTCGAAGGCAATCCGCAATTCCTCCTGGGTGTTCATGACGATGGGGCCATACCACGCGACCGGCTCGCCGATGGGCTGTCCCGATACCAGGAGAAAGCGGACCGGCCTCTCCTCGGTGGTAATGACCACTTCATCGCCATCCTCGTATAGAATGAGACT
>QLUL01000107.1 GCA_018725425.1 Chloroflexota bacterium | reverse complement strand
GATATCTATGAAATCATCAACCGAGCGAAAGGACCATGGCAGGAGTGCCGAGCAAGGGTAGGGAAGATGGAAGTGGGTTCGAAGCATAAGCAGGGCGTGACCGGGGGAAGCAACCGGGCGCGTGAGGTGCTGAGGGCATTGGGGGTTACCACGCTCGCCCCGCCGCAAGTATCGGAGACAGCCTAAAAGAGCCTAAAGGCCGATGTGATGACAAATAGAGGCTTAAAAGTGGTATTTTGAATCTGTTTTCAGACCCAATTGTCAAACATGGGCTAGGTTTTGAGTTTCCATACCCCAGGTTATATCAGAGAGGAAGTGTGCTTGTCAACCCAAAAGAGCTCTATGCCCTTAAGATATTATTGTGGTCGCGCGCCCTCGTTGTGCGACACGCTCTACTTATAGTCATTTGCACAAACCATTGTGATCAGATTGCTTCCAATCATCACCCGTGGGTGAGTCTTTCGAGTCCAGACTCACGGATTAAGAAGCAATTCGTCCACTTGCGCATTCGAGGCACCCGTGTTAAAGTAGAAATTGAGGGGTCTGACATATGCACAAAATAACAGATGTCAAGGTGCTAGAAGATTACAGGCTCTATCTGGCGTTCGCCGACGGCAGGCGTGGGACTGTCGACCTTTCCCACCTGGTAGGAAAGGGAGTATTCGCCCTGTGGGACGACTACCACGCCTTCCGGGAAGTCCAGATCGGCTCGTCGGGTGAGTTGGTCTGGAGGGAGGGGATCGATCTGTGTCCCGACTCCCTCTATTTGCAGGCTACGGGGCAGAGACCCGAAGATATCTTCCCCAGCTTGAGGCAAGAGTCAGTCCATGCCTGAGATCTCCAGATTCTTCGGGATTGTGATCAAGATGTTCTTTGATGATCACAACCCACCCCACTTCCACGCTTTCTACGGAGGGGATCAAGCCCTCATCAATATCCGCAACCTTTCGGTATTTGCCGGTCGGCTGCCTCCGCGTGCCCTCGGTCTTGTGATCGAATGGGCCACTCTCCACCAACAGGAACTGCTGGACGACTGGCACAGGGCAGAAGGTCAAATGCCTCTAGCTAAGATCGAGCCGCTGAACTGATATACCCTGCAAATAAGACCTGCATCGCTCGGTCAAAACTCCATCTCGTCCCACTGGCGAACAGCCGGCCGGAGGCCGCCCCCGATCGCCACGAAAGCAGAGGCCAGGTGATTAGACCAATTGCAGGCAAAGGCTCGATTTTGAATAACGGTTGCTCGGCCAATTGGGATTAGGGGAAAGCACGAGCCACGGCTACGACCCGCCATGACTACCTTTCCTCTCTTTTGTCCTGTGCTCCTGGTAAAGGGCTGACCGTAGATAACCCCGGCTCTCATACAAAGCCGCTACTGTGTTATGGGCCAGCACACGGTCCTTAGCTATCAGACAGACCACTGGCGCCTCTGAGTGCTTCATGCTAAGGGAGTCATGGCCAACACACTGCCCCATTAAGATGTTCAGCCCAGTGTGACTTCTATTGAGCAACTCCGCCTGGGCCAGGGGGTTGCATATCATCTCCGGCCTCCCGGGGCGTACCTTTTCGGAATCTGAAATGCCTATCCACTCCTTGGGCACGGCTCCCGCCTTACACCCTACGGAGACCACTTCAAATCCATTTGCCTCTAGGATATCTGTCAAGATAGCGGCCTCATAGCGAAATCCCGCGCAGAAGATAAGCCCTAGCTTGATAACCCCCAGCTTTCGAGCAAACTCCATTGTCTCCTCCACGCGCGTCCACCGGCCGTGGCCCTGGCTGCAAACCTCTTTCGCTGCTGCAGCCAGTTGTCCCGCTGCCATGTCAGCATCGGCATGTCCTGCTTGCTCAGTCTGGTGCTCCCGGAGGGCCTGGCTGAAGTATCCGTTGGCGCCGTAAAGCGCACCTACCGGATTATGAACCAGGAAGCGATCCTTCGCCACCAAGCAGGTAACCCATGCCTTGGAGTGCCGGATAAACATGGAGTCGTGTCCCACACACATGCCCAGCAGGATATTGAGATCCGTCCCCCTATCGTTGCATAGCGCAGCATGAGCCACGGGTTCACACTCTCCCTGTGAGTTACCGGCTCGAATGGTCTCAAAGCCATTTTTCTTCAGCACATCGATGTACAGCTCCGCCACCCCTGCCATGTCGCTGCAAGAAACAACCCCGAGCCTATAAAAACCTAGCCTCCTCGCGAACTCGATGACTTCCTCTGCCCGCCTCCAGCGGCGGTACCCAGCAGCCTCGACCAGAGCAGCTACACGGGCGACCCTGCGTATGTCTGGGTCAACGTAAAGCCCTTCGGCCGCAGGGAAGTCATATTGCATGGGGCACGCCTCGGGACCGTGCTCCCTGTCCCCGACCCGGCACACATATACAGGGCACTTAGCGCACTCGCTTATCATCTTTTACGTCCTGCGGGACAAATACCTATTGGAAACCGTTGGACAATTATAGTGGTTATCGACGTCCTTCTTATTCTAAAATATGGCAATGCGTGTCGTCAGCGGTATTAGCCCAACTCAGCGCGAGACCCTAAAGCCATTGCTCTCTCTTTGTCAAGAGCTCCGAATTCATTGCACATTCCGCCCTTTTGTTATCAATTCCCTATCTTGATTGCCGCGCACTCATGCTTCTAGCAGCGCTTTGTGTGAACACTAAATTCATGGAGATGTTAATTTTGGGTGGAAACCAAGACTTGTGGAACCGCACCCAGCGGCTACACATAAGGAATCACTCAAGCCCGAAAGTCTATTTCAACTTCCATAGGCTTCTCTCTGGCTACTCTCTGAATCTGCCCGAGAAGGCGGAGAAAATCTGCTTCCAAGTCACCGTCATATAGCCACTCTTGAGACCAATGTTTGTATTCATCCAGAAACTTCCGCAGAGATTCCATTGGGTTGGCCAATGAAGCTGGGTAATTCCAGAGTAGGAGGCCGAAACACGCTCGCAGCTCTCGGTTGGGCTCCTGTCTGCCTGGAAGGCTGTAAAGCCTGGGATAGAATTGAACGAGAAACGAGATTTGCTCATCGGAAAGATAATCTGGTGGGCACATTTGAAACTTGCCCCAATTGTATCGGCCATAGCCGCAAGTGGAATGGCAAATCCCTACCATTATAGGTCTGTCTGTGGCGAAGAGAAGGGTTGGCTTACCACGATATATTGGGCGTCGGCAGATAGAGCACAGATACTTCCATGTTATCTTCTGCATTACCCTCTATTATAACCCGCTGGTTTCGGCAATGTAAAGACCGAGGTCGTATGCCCCATATGCGGGAGCAAGATGTTCAGAATCGGGATGAGTTAGTTTGGGCACCTGGGCCACTGGATTCAGAATGGGCTGGATACTTCAACTACAGGACAGCCCTTTGGCTATAAAGAGCGTGTCGCAGAATTGGTTTGGAGATGAACAAGTGACTTTTCCCTCTTTCCGAAGGTTCCCCTTTCACCTCACCATTACCAGTTTTCTCCAACCTGCTCTAAGGTTTATCTGAATCTTCTCAATAAGCAGGGGCGGTTCCCACGCCGCCGCATTGCCGGGCATGGGAATCCGGCCTGTTTGATCCCCAAGATATTGAGAGGATACATTTATCTCATTTCGGTTCATTTTTCTCTTCAGATCTGTGCCTCTTTCACGCGCCTCTCGGAATTCGCCAGATCCCTCATGAGCTTGTTCAGATTCAACGACAGCATAGACCTCTGCCCTGTCCCCTGAAGCACCCCCCACCTTCGCTCCTTGGGCTTGTTGAACCCGTATTTCTCGGTCTTCAATGTGCCGATGCTTCCTTCCATCTTTCCCCGCTCGCTTCTCACTCTCTCCCGGTCTTCCCCGGCAACGAGCCATTCCCCTTTCCCCTTGGGCTGAATCCCGATCTTCCGGACACCCTCCTGCGCAAGCTTTTTTAGCGTCGCTTGTGCATATCCACCACGATCGTAGACAAATAACTCCGGCACCGCCTTCTCTCCAAATATCTCCCGGTAACCAACCAGCGAAAGAAGCGGCATCTTCGACTCGTCTGGGGAAGAGAGTAAGAGGCTGCCAAAGAGATACCCCCCGCCTATCCGGTTGATCAGATACTGGAGTCCAAATTCGACCCTCTTCCCCGCCTTGTTGCGGATAATTGCACGCGCCTGGGTGAGTCCAGTATGCAGAATCTTTCCCTTGGCCACCACGCCGGTGGTCATCCATTGCATGATCTGCGGAATCAGCCGCGTGGCCACTTCTTTCATGGTATTGAGCTTGTTGATCGCTCCTTGCTTCACGCGATCTGTGCTCCGAGGGATGCCTTTGACCACCTGGGTGGTCTGTTCCATCAGATGCTCGGTCTCTTCGATGATCCGAGCTAAAATCTGCTGCTTCTCCTCCTTGCATTTGGCAAACAGGTGATGTTCTTTGACCGATCTTATCACGGTCTTGGCCTGCTCGATCGCGGGCTCTACTCCTTGAACACCCTTCTTCTTGAGATTCCCCAGGGCTCTCAGGCAGCGTTGCGCCATCCCCCTCAAGATTCCAGGTTCGTTGGGATAGCCAATTGGAAGCTCTTGAGCCGTGGTATCCCCCGAAAGGACGCTGGGGTCTCCAAATCCCAAGCGCACCGACTCCTTCACGATAAGCTCGTTGATCTCTTTCAGGCCCTCCGCCCCCAACGCCGCATATGCCCGAGCGATGTTGGAATGATCCCGAACCTGAGGCGTCGGATCGTCCTGCTTCGAGATAAACACCCGTGCTACAACGCTCTCGGCCAAATACGCCTCCATCGCCCTGGAGTT
>QLUL01000106.1 GCA_018725425.1 Chloroflexota bacterium | reverse complement strand
CTCCTTTATCTCCGTGTCTTTCCATCCCGCCTTTTTTAGCCCTCTTGCACAATCTTTTTCGATCTTGAACCATTTAATGATCGCTGAGGTGTCCACTGTAATCCTGGGCTTATAAGATTTCATCCTCCTCCTCTCGCGCTCTCAAGACGGCCTCGGATACACTATCCGGGTGTTTTCCGGCAACATCTTCAGCGAATTTATCCATCCTCGTAGTCAACTCCTGAGTTTCCCATCTTCGTATCATATCTTCCACAGCACTCTTTACAAACTCACCTTTACTTTTGAATGTGCCTCTTTTGACTATATCTTCTATCTTATGAGCCAAGAATTCATCCACTTTGACTTCCATCACTGTTTCCATCATGGCTTATCTCCTCCTTCGCCTAATCTCTGTTCATTCCTTACTCCCGGCCGATGCCCCGCGTCTCCCCGTCTCCTTGTCTCCCCAGCCTCTATCCCCTGACTTCTCCCCCCGCCGGCAGCGCCACCTTGAAGCTCGCTCCCCCCATCTCGTTGTCCTCAACCCATATCTTGCCGCCTAACGCACGGGTCACAATGCTGTAGGCGATGGAGAGACCCAAACCGGTCCCCTCGCCGGCCTCCTTGGTGGTAAAGAACGGATCAAACAGTCTCGTTTTCAGCTTGTCTGGAACGCCATAGCCATTGTCGGCAAATTCAAATACCACATATTCATGTTCTTCCCGGCTTTCCCTTGAAATAGAGCATACGAGCCTCTTCTTAAAAGCCTCCCCCCTTCTGGCCGCTTCCTCAGCACTCTCATCCAGAACCTGCCGGGCATTGGTCAGGATGTTCACAAATACCTGCTCCAATTGATTCACATCTACCTTGATGCAGGGCAAGCCCTCCTCTATTTCGCGAGAGATCGAAATGCCATGGATCCGGAACTGCTCACCAAGCAGGATGAAAACATTATCCAGCACCTCTTCGGGCTCTACTGATTCCCATTCCTCTACGTGGCGGGCAAACGTTCGCATGTGAGTGATAATACGGTCTATCCGCCTCACATTCTTGAGTATATCCTCCAGCTCCTGGGGAAGTATGCTCACATCGAAACGACCACTTTGAATATCCCGCAATCTCCCCTCCGCAGCCAGAGAGATTATCGCTAAGGGCTGGTTTATCTCATGAGCTACCCCGGTAGCCATCTCCCCCAGCGATGAAAGCCTCCCGGCATGTATTAGTTGCATCTCTTTTACTCTCAGCTCATCCTCTGCCCGCTTCCGCTGGGTGATGTCGGTGTATATGACCACGACTCCCCCCACCTGATCCCCAATCATGATAGGAGAAGTTGACACAATGACGTTTACGGGCTCGCCGTTCTCCCGGTAGTGGACGACCTCTGTGGGAGGCATCCCTTTTCCTGACAGCGCCTCTGAGGTGAAGAACCTGAACTGTTCTTCTACATCGGGTCGAGCGATCAGATCGTCAATGTTCTTACCCTGTGCCTCATCGCGGCTGTAACCGAGGAGCCGCTCCGCGCCCGGGTTCCACTCGACGATACGGTTGGAAGTATCAACACTGACGATAGCATCCGGGGCATGGCGCAGCACGGAAGCTAGATATTCTCTATGTTCCTCAACCTGACGCTCCGCCCGCTTGCGCTCGGTGATTTCAACCCGTAATGCTTCGTTGGTTCTTGCCAGATCTGCAGTCCGTTCCTGAACCCGCATCTCTAACGTGTCGTGCGCTTCCTGCAGCGCCTCCTCCGCCCGCTTTCGCTCGGTGATGTCACGGACAATACCTCTGGATCCAGTCGGCTGACCGGCGGGATCACTGACCAGCGATACCGACGCTTCAACAAATCTCTTAGTCCCGTCTTTCCTGATGACCTCCCAATCGAATACTCTGATGGGTTTTCCGGTGCGATGGACTTCGTTAAAGGCCTGATACAGTTTCCTCGCGTTTTCTTCGTCGGTATACTGCCGGTTATTCATCCCCATCAGTTCATCTGCAGGATATCCAAGAATCCTGCACAACGAATCATTGAAAAAGGTAAAGTTCCCCGCGATATCAACCTCGTAATAGCCCTCTTCAATGTTCTCCAGAATCGTTCGATGCTTCTCCTCGCTCTCTCGCAGCGCCTCCTCCGCCTGCCGGCGCGCCTCCTCCAGTTCGATGCTGTGCAGGGCGAGGGCGATGTCGCCGGCAACCTCCTGGAACAGGGTTCGCTCTTCCTCGTCTCCGTCGAGACTTGCGGGGACAGAGACATTCAGCAGGCCGTATACCTTACCGGCATGTACCAACCGCACCGTCATCGCCATTGTCCCGGAGTGCTGCGCCACAAGGTGACAATCACCGCAGACCGATGGCGCGTCTTTCATCACCACGACGTCCGATTGCTGAAGCGCCCTCTGGACGCAAACCGGCGGCTCGCCGCGCCTCAAATGCTCCAGCAAGGGCAAGAAATGCTCGCCGAAGCCGGCCTCGGCCGACGTCACCAGCCCCCCGGACTCATCTAACATGGCAATCCAGGCGTGATGATAACCACGAGTCTCAATGAGAGTCTCGCAGACGCCTTTAAGCAACCTGTCGCGGTCCTTCTCCCGGGTGATCAGTTGGTTGACATTGCGGATGGCGCGCAGCACCAGATTGAGGTGATCTATCCTCATCTCCACCCACTTGCGCTCGCGGATGTCCCGCATAATGCCCTGGGCGGCGATGCCCCCTTTGTAGTTGATGTATGAGACAGAGATTTCTGCCTCAATCTCGGTCCCATCACGGGAGAGGGCGGCGAACTCATACTGGGGAGGAACGGTTTCACCCCGGGCTACTTTTTCACTTCGCTCTTCGACAAGACCTCTGCTTTTGGGGGCCACCAGGTTCATGAAGTCGAATCCCGAGGAATTGGTCTCTTCCAGGGTATAGCCGAGAAGCTCCTCAAATCTCTGGTTGATGAGCTCAAATCTTCCCTCATGCAACAGGTAGATCGCATCTTGGGACTGGTCGATCAGGTTGCGGTACTTCTCCTCGCTCTTTCGTAGCGTCTCCTCCGCCCACTTGCGCTCGCGGATGTCCCGGGCCACGCCCACCACGGCAGACAACCGCCCGTCCCTCTCCCGGATCACCGAGCCGTTTAAGATGGCCGGAATCCGCTCGCCCGACTTAGTCCGCAGCGTCATCTCCACATCCCGCGCCGCCCCCTCCCGCACCAACGTAGCCATCCCAGTGCCCATGAAGAAGGATTCTTCTTCTTCTTCTTCTTCTTCTTCTTCAAAAATTGTGCCAACCGGCTGGCCGACGAGCTCCTCTTCTGTGTAGCCCAGCAGCTCCAGGGCAGCGCGGTTCAGCGTGCGGATGGCGCCGTCGGGATCGGCCACGACGACCGCATCGAGCATGCTCACCAGAATGGCAGCGGCCTGGCGGTAGCTGGCCCACAGCGCTTCCTGCGCCCGCCGGCGGCCCCTGGAAAGCTCAACCGCTACGCCTCCCACAAGAAGGAACGATGCCGCCCTTGCCAGGTTCGAGGTGATGGGCATTTCCAGTCCTGAGATCACATGTGAGGCCAGCAGGAAGGCGCACAGAAAGGCGGTCAGAAACCAACTCCGCCTCTCCCACCATATAGCGGCCAGGATGATCGGCAGGTAATACAGGTGGGGAAAGACCGCCTCAACACCCATGCCGTGGAAGTACACCGTAGCCGCGCAGGCTACCAGCGTCAAGATACCGACAGCGAATGCTCTCTTGTTCATCCCCTTTGTCCTCCTAAGTCACGGCCTGATCCGATTGCAGCGGGGCAATGAACCATAGGCCAGAATAAAGCATTGGCAGAGCATCCTCTCTTCGACTCTGGCGCCCCTGTGTTTGACAATATACCTGAAAACGGCTCGATGATCACCGAGCAGCGCCCTCAAGTCGCCATTCTTCGAGTCGGGGTGCAGGTGATCCCTCAGCCGCTTCCTGAGGTTCTTTGCGTTGCCAATGTACGCCACCCCACTGGAGCACAGAGGATAGTCAACCTCCACCTCGGCCAGGGATATCTCATACACGCCAGGGCCTTCCGGCGCATTGGCCTTCACCGAAGCCATGTTCAGCGGGTAGTGGAAGGAGAAACGGGCCTCCCGGGGCGGATACGTATGATTGCTATTCCGGGTATAGGAGGAGGGTATCCTCATACCCTGGCGACACACGCTGACCGTGCGCCGCGAGGTCGAGACGCCATACCGCTCTTTCAGCCTCTCCTTGATCTCCTCGTCAGTGTAGGCCATTTCCATATCGCCTCGCCGGATCTGCCCCTTCTCCTCGTGGAGGATGGACTCGATCAACCGCTTATGCACATCGCGAGTGGTGGGGAAGAAATCCTGCAACAGCACCTCCTGGCCCCGCGGAGTCCGCACGCTCATGTTGCGCGTGAGCCGGGATATCATGCTGTGGTCAACGAGCTCCAGTTTGCTGCCGGGCGGCAGGAAGCGACTCCCGTTTTTTGTTTCGCTCCTTATCCATTCGGCCAGGGCGACCTGGCTCAGCGGCTTCAGGTGCAGCGGATCGCCCCAGGCCAGGTAGGCCCTGTGGTGTTCGGCGATGCCCATCAGTATCATATGGGATAGTCTGTTCCTGGTGTTGATGAGCCTCAGTTGTCGCCGCAGCATCTCAGTCTCGGCTTCATCGCCGGTGGAGAGCGCCTGGCTTTGCCTTAAGCATCTCATCTTCCCTTCGTTAATGACATATTCACTCGCCAATCCGGTATACTGGTAGCCAACGCAAAAGCCCTCTTCGCCGTTTCGCAGCTGACCGATGGAGTTAGGCGTCAGCACCCTTGCCGGCTCCAGCACCTGAGCTCTCGGGAACAGGTTGGTGGAGATGGCGGGCAAGAGTTGTCTGAACATGGGTGAGCCTTTCACCTTTTCTATCACCGCCTCATACCTGG
>QLUL01000105.1 GCA_018725425.1 Chloroflexota bacterium | reverse complement strand
TTAGAACAATACCCGCTTGCGTTCGGCTGTTGGTGAAAGCTATGATGAACCAGAAATCTATAGAAGTTCGGATTCTCCCCCGGTTCAGTATTTTGGAGATAGAATAGGATTCCTAACCCAAGTACTCTGTGATATAATAACCCAGTGAGGTGGAAGCTATGGAGAAAAAAGCGACAGTAGAAAGTTTCGAGGTAGTGCTTGAACCAGAAGAAGAGGGAGGTTATCACGTCTGTACTCCCTCTCTGAAGGGGTGCCATTCCTATGGCTCTACCAAAGAAGAGGCATTAAGAAATATTGCCGAGGCTATTGCACTGTGGCTAGAAAGCGCCAGAGAATTGGGTATTGCCATACCTGAAAGGGATATAGTTACAGTATAAAGGTCGAATGAGTAAGCGCTTGCCAGCTCTTAAGCCGAGAGAGGTCATCAGTACCCTTGAGAAGGCAGGTTGGTATGTTCACCGCCAAAAAGGTAGCCATCTGATAATGCATAAAGCTGGCTCTCCCAATATCATTGTTATTCCTTTGCATACTTACGATTTGCCCAAGGGCACTCTTCGAGGTATTTTGAATGATGCTGAACTGAGCGTAGGAGAGTTTATCGAATTGCTGAGGCAGTGATAAAAACCTTTTTCTGCACCGCCCAAGGTCAAAACAAACCACACCTCCACAAAAGTTCGGATTCCCCCCGGCTCGGGGCAAGTGATTTCTTCGGTGAGTGTGTTATAATTGGGTCAATGGAGAGGGAAGGATGGAATATACGGTTATCGTCAGAAGGGCACCCGATGGATTCTATATAGCCAGTTGTCCTCTGATTCCAGAAGCGCATGCTCAAGGAGAGACCTACGAAGAGTGCTTGGCTAATATCAGAGAGGTGCTTGAACTTTGCCTCGAATACCGCAGAGAGCGCGGTGAGGAAATCCCGGAGGAAATCGGTACCAAGCAGGTTGCAGTTGCCATATGACAAGGCTGCCTCCGCTCAAAGCTCGGGAAGTGACGAAGGGTTTTCAGGCAATGGGATTCGAGAGGATTCGGCAAAAGGGTAGCCACGCAGTATTCCATCATCAAGATTGTCGCCGAGCCCCTATACCCATTCATCCGACTAAAACTATCAGCCCCTATTTGCTTTCGGACATTTTAAAACAGCTTAAAATTGATGAGGAGGAATTCTTACAAGCTATAGGTCGAAGGTGATTTCTATCTATGCCCCTCGCATATAGGCTTGTCGTCACGAAGCGTTATCACCGAGAGATTCACCACTAAAACCATGACACTCTTCGATCTGCATCGAGATCGGCAGCTTGAAAAGGAAGCCCCCCTCCCCACCCGCGTGCGGCCCCGCGGCTTCGCTGAATTCGTGGGACAGGAGCACATCGTGGGAGAGGGAAGGGTGCTGCGTAAGGCCATCGAGCAGGACCTGATCCCCTCCATGATCTTCTGGGGTCCGCCGGGGAGCGGCAAGACTACGCTTGCCTTCGTCATCGCGGCCGTCACCAGCTCGCACTTCAGCCCCATCAGTGCCGTGAGCGCCGGCGTGGCCGACCTCCGCCGAGTCATCGAGGAGGCCAAGACCCGCCGCGGGATGCACGGGCAGCGCACCATCCTCTTCATTGATGAGATTCACCGCTTCAACAAAGCCCAGCAGGATGCCATTCTTCCCTATGTGGAAAATGGTACCATTACCCTCATCGGCGCTACGACCGAGAATCCCTCGTTTGAGGTTATCTCGGCATTGCTCTCCCGCTGCCGCGTCTTCACTCTGAATATGCTCAACGATGAGCAGATCGGACTCATAATCCAGCATGCGCTTGAAGACCGGGAACGAGGCCTGGGAGAGATGAGAGTTGAGGTAGCCGAGGATGCTCTGCGGCACCTGATTACCATGTCCAGCGGCGATGCCAGGATCGCTCTAAACACTCTGGAGATGGCCGCCCTGACCGCCGCGCCCGATGGTGAGGGCATGCGCCGCATCGAGCTTGGTGCCATTGAGGATGCCCTGCAACATCGTGCACTGCTATATGATAAGTCAGGCGAGGAACACTACAATATCATCTCCGCACTGCACAAGTCGCTGCGAGGCTCAGACCCCGATGCGGCCCTTTACTGGCTGGGACGAATGCTGGAGGCTGGCGAGGACCCGCTCTACATCGCGCGGAGGCTGGTTCGCTTCGCCTCTGAGGATGTGGGACTGGCCGACCCTCAGGCACTGGTGCAGGCCAATGCGGCACAACAGGCGATTCACTTCATCGGCATGCCGGAAGGAAACCTGGCCCTGGCGCAGGCGGTGGTCTACCTCGCCGCGGCACCCAAGAGCAATTCCCTCTATAAGGCATATTCCAGGGTGCAAGCCGATGTGAAGGAGACCCACCCCTATTCGGTGCCGCTTCATCTGCGAAATCCTGAGACTCACCTGATGCGCGAGGTCGGATATGGCAAAGGATACAAATACGCCCATAACTTTCCGGGGCACTTCGTGAAGCAGCAGAACCTCCCCGATGCGCTCAAAGATCGAAAATATTATCAGCCCAGCGATCAGGGATTTGAGAGAGAGATCGAAAAACGGCTCAGAGAATGGTGGGAAGGCGGAAGGTAATGTGCCAGCACCCTCAACGTTTGAGTATCGAGGGAGGGAGGGAAGAGGCCTCGAAACTCGAAACTCAGAACTCTAAACTTATGATGGCGATGCTCATATCACCTCCGGAGATACAAATCCCCTGGCAACAAAGTCACGCTCCCAGGCGGGATCCAACACCTTCGCTGCCTCCGCCGAGTGCATGTCCAATTCACCACAGAGGGTGGTGATCAGTGTATCGGCGCCGTCGTGAGTAGGGTAGGGGCAAAACTCAGCGCAGATCTCCCGAAGCACGTGGGGCTGATCGATAATCATGCAGGGGCGCAAGAGGTTCCTATCATAAGGCTGGCGAGACCTGATTCCCCTGAAGTAAGGCGAGCTGAGAACATCCTTCAGACTTTTCTGCTTAACATTGTCCGTTGCCAGATGAACGAAGATACAGGGCTCTGCATCGCCGCGTGAATTGATGTGAAAGAAGTGGCGGCCGGCAGCGATACAGCCACCAACAAAGGGGGCATCGTTCCAGAAGTCGAAAACGAGGATTGGCTTCTCCTCGCGGATGCGCTGTGCTCCTCGTAGCCTCATCAACTCTCGCTGCTCGGCAGTGGGCATCAGGCTGACATCAGGCCCAAGCCCCGACGGAATGTAGAGAAAATGCCAGCCGAAGAGACAGCCTTTCGCGATGAGCATATCGTTGAATTCATCGCTGATAATGGTTTCCACATTCTGACGGGTAACCATCACCGAGAAGCCAAATATTACTCCTGCTTCCCGCAGATTATCCATTCCGCGCATCACCTTTTGGAAGATGCCCTTGCCCCGACGGGCATCTGTTTCCTCCTCCAATCCCTCCAGGCTGAAGAGGATAATCACGTTGCCCAGTTCAGCCAGCTTTCTGGCTACCTCCTGGTCAATGAGGGTGCCATTAGTGTAAATGTGAAAGAGGATATCGCTGTGCCGCTGGTAAATCCCCCACAAATCTGGTCGGATGAAGGGCTCGCCACCTAAGATAGTGACAAAGAAGATTCCCAAATCCTCGCCTTCCGTGAGCACCCGGTCAATAATCTCAGGCTCCAAATCATCCTTCGTATCGTAGTTCGCGGCATAGCAGTTGCTGCAGCGCAGGTTGCAGCGCATTGTCGGGCTGATGATGAAAGTGTTGGGGACCGACAACCCTTCCTTCTTTCTTATCTCCTCACGCCTCAGGCTGCCATACCAGTGGTTCTTAATCACAAAGCTGTTCATCAATCTCTCCCTCACATGAGGGTTTGCCTGACGAACTACTCTCCGGAAGAATTCGATGGTGGGGTGCTGCTCGTGGCACATCTTCTGTAGAGAGCTAACCATGGAGCTACCGAATTCATGGGGGGTAAGCTTTGCGGCTACCGAAAGCACCTTCTCTAAATCCTTATCTGACATCCTGCTCACTAAGGGAAGCATCCGCTTCGCTGCCTGCCTGGCGGCAAATTCTTTTACGGCCATTTTCTCCTCCTTTCAAGGTCAGGTGCGGCCCCTGACACGGACCGGTGACCATTCTTGGATTGGCGCGTCCTGGTGTGAGACAGGTCGTTCCTGAATCTAGTCTATGTTAGCACAAGGGTGGGATTTTGTCAACAGGCGGTCAGCCCTCAACAGACAACAACCCAAAAGCCGACGGCTGAACGCTCGCTTTTAGGGTATTGCATCCGGCGTCAAAATGTGCTATGATTCTCCTGCAACAAGAGCGCAGAGGAGGTGATGTCTCCTAATTTATGGAAACTGATTTATTGTCAACCAAAGAAGTAGCAACGATTCTAAAGATCAGCAAGATAACGGTGCAAAGATGGTGCCGTGAGGGAAAGATTCCCGCGGCAAGGATTGGGAAAGCATATCGCATCAAGAAAACCGATTTAGACCGGTGGTATGAAGATAAACTTCTGGAGAGTACAGTGTTTCAATAACAAACCTGATAAAGGGGGTGGGACCAATGCACCTGATAATTGACGCATATTGCGGCGATTCCAAGAAGATGAGAGATACGGAATTCATTCACCGGTTCCTTGATACCTACCCTGGTGAAATCGGGATGACTAAGGTCTCCACTCCCCAGGTGTCGCAGTACGTAGCGGCTCACGATTCTGAGTCCCCACCCCAGGAACAAGGCTTCGCCCTGAGGGGCTCAAGCCCGAAGGGTATTTCGGGATTTATCCTCCTTGCCGAGAGTCACATAAGCATTCACGTTTTCCCCGAACTCTCCTACATAAATATAGATATCTTCTCGTGCAACGATTTTCAACCCGAGCTAGTTATCAGCGAATTGCAGCAGCAATTCGGCCTAACTGAGGTGAAGAGTTATATCCTCAACCGCCCGCATACGTA
>QLUL01000104.1 GCA_018725425.1 Chloroflexota bacterium | reverse complement strand
AGCAAACCTTATGCAAACTGCCAAACGAATTGAAAAACTACCACCGTACCTTTTCGTGGGGATAAGCCGGAAGATTGCCGAGAAGCGTGCCCGCGGTGAGGATGTGATCAGCTTTGCCATCGGCGACCCCGACCTCCCCACCCCGCCCCATGTCATCGAGCGTCTCTGCGAGGCGGCACGCGACCCTATCAACCATCGGTATCCGGAGATAGACGGATTGCCCCAGTTGCGACGTGCCATCGCCGATTGGTACCAGCACCGCTTCGGACTCACCTTAGACCCCAATAAGGAAATCCTGCCGCTCATCGGTTCCAAAGAGGGCATCGGCCACATGTCCTTCTGTCTCATTGACCCCGGGGACATTGCCCTTGTTCCCGATCCGAGCTATCCGGTCTACTCCATGAGCACCATACTCGCCGGTGGTGAGCCTTACTATCTGCCTCTCATGGAGGAGAACGGTTTCCTGCCCGATCTGGGAAAGATTCCCTCAGATGTCGCCGCTAAGGCCAGGGTTCTGTGGCTGAATTATCCCAACAATCCCACCTCTGCAGTGGCGCATCTCGATTTCTTCGAGCGAGCGGTCGCTTTCGCCAAGAAGTATGAGCTGGCTGTTTGCCACGATGCCCCATATACGGAGGTGGCTTTCGACGGCTATCGTCCGGTGAGCTTCCTGCAAGCACTGGGGGCCAAGGATATCGGGGTTGAATTCCACTCCCTCTCTAAGAGCTACAACATGACCGGCTGGCGCGTCGGGATGGCGGTGGGCAATGAAGAGATGATCAATGCCCTGATGCGGATGAAGTCGAATCTCGATTCCGGCATCCCCCAGGCTATCCAGCATGCCGCAATAGCGGCTTTCAGCGGGCCCCAGGATTGTATCCCGGAACATAATCTTATCTATCAACGGCGGCGAGATCTGGTGATTGAGGTGCTGGGCAAGATTGGCATCGAGGCAAAGCCGCCCAGGGCAAGCCTCTATATCTGGGCCCGAATCCCCGAAGGCTATACATCAGCCGGGTTCGCTGCTAAACTTCTGGATGAGGTCGGGATCGTCGTCACGCCCGGTACGGGATACGGCGCCTGCGGTGAGGGCTACATCAGAATCTCTCTGACCACGCCGGATGACCGCCTTCAGGAGGGGCTCGTCAGATTGGAGAAGTGGCACGGAGAGTCTAGAGTCTGGAGTCTAGAGTCTGGAGTCTAGAGTCACCAGTTACCAGAGGGGCGGTAGGGGGGACTCTCGACCATTGACTCTGGACTCTCGACTGCCAAGGAGGACAACATACCTAAAGGAACCATCTCCACCAAACCTCAACCGGAGAAAGCGATCCTGGTCGGGATAGAGGTAAAGAGGTCTCAGAACTCATGGTCGCTTGACGATTCCATGGCAGAGCTGGTGCTGCTGGCACAGACCGCCGGAGTCGAGGTCGTGGGGACAGTGACGCAACGCATAGATCGACCGCGCTCTTCGCATCTGATCGGCAAGGGGAAGCTGGAAGAACTGGTTGCACTGAAGACTGAACTCGGCAGCGACCTGGTTATCTTCGATAATGAACTCACACCTGCCCAGCAGAGGAATCTAGATCGAGCCCTGGAAGTAAAGGTTCTCGACCGCACGGCACTCATTCTGGACATCTTTGCCAGGCGTGCCCAAACCCACGAAGGACGACTTCAAGTAGAGCTGGCCCAGCACGAATACCTCCTGCCTCGCCTGGCGGGCCTCTGGCCACACTTGGAACGTCTCGGCGGTGGCATTGGCACCCGAGGACCGGGGGAAAAACAGCTCGAATCCGACCGCCGAATCATCGAGAGGCGAATATCGCACCTCAAGGGTGAGATCGAAGGGGTAAGGAGACATCGAGCCCGTTACCGCCGGCATCGGGCGAGCACCGGCATCCCTGTTGTCGCCCTGGTTGGCTATACCAATGCGGGCAAGAGTACCTTGTTTAATGCCCTCAGCCGCTCTGAGGTCTTTGTTGAAGACAAGCTTTTCACCACTCTGGATACCACCACCCGTCGAGTAGCCCTGCCCAATAACCAGGAGGTGCTCCTCAGCGACACCGTGGGCTTTATCCAGAAGCTCCCCCCAACGTTGGTAGCGTCTTTTAAGGCCACCCTGGAGGAACTGTCCGAGGCCGATATATTGCTGCATGTTGTTGACATCACGCATGCAAATGCCGCCGAGCAGGCACAGACAGTAGATAACCTCCTTGAAGAATTAGGTTTAGCCGACAAACCGAAGATCATCGCCATGAATAAGATCGACTTGCTGGCCCATGAAATCGGCTTGGGCGGCGAGGATGCGGTGGATTATTATGCAGAGCGGATGGGCGATAATATAGGCAGAGTCATTCCAATTTCGGCGGCCAAGAGCTGGGGAATGAAGCGACTGCTGGCTCTAGTTGCCGCCGTACTGAACGAAGGCATGGTAAACATCGCCGTCAATGTTCCCTACAGCGCTGCGGAGCGGTGAACCTCTTTCATCGCTAGGGCTCAATCGAGCATGAGGAACATACTGGTTTACAGGGCTCAGTTGACAGGGGTCGGGGGGCGGGGTTGATCCCTGACCCCCGACCCCTGGCCCCCGAATGCAGGAGGGAAGGCGGGAGACTCCAGACCCTCGACTATCGACTCCAACCGTTATGTGGCTGAAGACAGAAGATTTCGACTACCATCTTCCTCAGGAACTGATCGCCCAGACGCCGCTTGAACCCCGGGATAGCTCGCGGCTCTTGATCCTTGATCGGGGAATGAAGACCGTTAGCAGCGGAATCTTTAGGCAGATCATAAACTACCTGGAGCCGGGGGATGTGCTGGTGATGAACGATACCCGGGTGATCATGGCAAGGCTACACGGCAGTAAACCAACCGGCGGGAAGGCGGAGGTATTTCTTTTGCGGGATCTGGGCGAGGGAAGATGGGAAGCCCTGGTCCGTCCGGGCGGCCGGCTTGCCCCGGGATCGGAGATAGTCCTCGGAGACGGGATGAAGGTGAAGGTCTTTGAAAGGACCGCAGAGGGGACAAGGATCGTCTGCTTCCCTTCATCCGGAGCGGCAATCATCGCCATGGGAAAATGGGGTGAGGTCCCTCTGCCCCCTTATATCAAGGAGCCCCTTGCCGACCCCGAACGCTATCAGACGGTTCTGGCCCAGGATTGGGGTTCCACCGCTGCTCCCACTGCCACCCTTCACTTTACCACTGAGCTGCTTCAGCGAGTCGAGGAAAAGGGCATAAAGCTGGCACTCTTCACTCTTCACATGGGCATCGCCAGCTTCAGATCCATACGGACGGAGTTCATCGAGGAACATCGGCTCGCCCCTGAATTTCACCGCGTTCCCCCGGAATTGGCCGAGACGGTAAATCGGGCAAAAGCGGAGGGGAAGAAGATTATCGCTTGCGGGACGGATGCGGTGCGGGCGCTGGAGAGCGTTGCTGATGAGAGCGGAAGGATCCGCCCCGGCTGCAACTGGACCTCGCTTTTTATCACCCCGGGATATCGTTTCAAGGTCGTGGACCGACTCATCACTAACCTTCATCTTCCTCGCTCGTCGCATCTCGTGCTCGTCTCCGCCTTCGCCGGAAAGGATTTCGTTCTTCGGGCCTACGAGCACGCCATCCAGGACAAGTTCCGTTTCCTCAGCTTCGGTGACGCCACACTGATAGTTTAGCTCTCTTGTTTCAATCCACGCCCCCGCGTGGGGGGCGACGAAAACTGCTGTCCTTTGACTTGTTGGGCCGAGCCTGGTTACACTGGATTAGTCGTTTGCCCGTTGGATGTTTCAAGTTAATCCCCGTCGGGGAGTGTCAGTTATCTCTGGTATCTATGGCAGCATCCTCAATCGCCTGCCTTAGAAGGTCATGTACGCCCATTTGGCCAGCCATTCGTTGAAGATACGGGAAATCCAGCCTATCACCTTGAACCTGCAAAACCCCCAACACATCCAGCCATTGTCGCTCTGAAGTCCCTTCTCCCAATCGGAACCATTGAAGTTTGCTTAGAATGATGTCTTCTGCAGTCGCGAGAAAGATGTAACTCGCAGACTGATCTGATAGCTGATATCTCTCTCTGCGTGCCATTGCCTCACGGCCAAGTTCGTTGCGAAATACAAAGACGTCGACCTTGAACATGGTTTCAAGATGAATCACATTGAATGACGAACGGCGTTCAATTGCATCCCGTATCATCTGTTCGTCAACGTAGAACTGTGTTCTGAGAGCTTCCACAAATGGCACAATGTGCTCCGATTTGATGTCTGCCACTATGTCGGCATCTTGAGTTGCCCTGGGGATTCCGTGAAGGGAACTCGCCAGCGAACCGCCAACGAAGTATGGGATCTGGAGGCGATCAAGTATATTAGCAACGAGTTGAGTGATTCGAGTAGGCTCCGGCAGAACCATGTTCAATAGCCCTCTTTGTGGGGATCCCAATCAAAGACTTTCATCATAGTTTCTCTATCTAACCAGAGAGCTGCCAAACGAAGCATCCGCTCTCTCTCTGAAATCTCTCCGTACTGCTTCCTGATGCGAAGCAATGCTAGCTGCTGAACGGCCTTGTTGAGTTCATTGACACGTTGCATCTTCTGCCGAGGTGTCATTTTTCGATATCCTTGGATCAGCACCTGCCGCATTTGAGGGGGAGTATCCGTTATTTGAGGTTTCATGTTGCCGTCCGTGGAGACCATTTTTTATTTAGGCTGTTTTGTTTCTATCGGCTGAGTGATTCCCGCTTGTTCGCCTTTCCGTGACAAGCTCGATCGTTCTCTCGGGCCTCGTCAGTGTTTCAATCCACGCCCCCGCGTGGGGGGTGACCTACACCGTGAAGGTCCGCAGCAGCGACGTCTCTGTTTCAATCCACGCCCCCGCGTGGGGGGCGACTTTTCTCCATTATATCACATCCCCAAGCACTTGTGTTTCAATCCACGCCCCCGCGTGGGGGGCGAC
>QLUL01000103.1 GCA_018725425.1 Chloroflexota bacterium | reverse complement strand
TTTGAAGGTTGAAATGGAGGAAGTCCATGCCTAAGAGGTCACTCAAAGAAGCATTAGACTCAGGAGATTTCGTGGTCACCAGTGAGGTTGGCCCTCCGAAGGGCACCAACATCGAGGAAATGCTCCATCACATCGACCTTCTGAAGGACAAGGTAGATGGCATTAACGCCACTGATAACCAGAGCTCGGTGATGCGCGTATCTTCTCTGGCGGTGTGTCACCTGGCACAGGAAAGGGGCGCAGAGGCTATTCTCCAGATCACCTGTCGGGACCGAAACCGCATGGCTCTGGAATCAGAACTGCTCAGTGCCAACATCTTGGGGCTGCATAATGTCCTCTGCCTCACCGGCGACTATGTCAGCGTAGGTGACCATCCCGATGCCAAGCCGGTGTTCGATCTCGATTCGGTGCATCTGATCCAGGCAGTGCGGACGATGGAGCAGGGAAAAGACACTGCCGGTAATGAGCTGAACGGCGCGGTAAAATTCTGTGTGGGTGCCATCGTCACTCCAGAGGCCAATCCGATTGAACCCCAGTTACTCAAGTTCGAAAAGAAGATAAGAGCGGGCATTGATTTTGTCCAGACGCAGGCAATCTATGATCTGGATAATTTCAAGAGATTCATGCAGTATGCTCGCCAGTTCGAGGTGAAGATTCTCGCAGGAATAATACTTCTGACCAGCGTTGGTATGGCGCGATACATGAATGAAAATGTTCCCGGCGTCGTCATTTCCGAGGAGTTAATCCGCGAGCTCAAAAGTGCTCCAAAGGGAAAGGTGCTGGAAACGGGAATCGCCATAGCGGGCAGGATGATCAAGCAGATTAAAGATGAAAGCATCTGCGACGGCGTGCACATTATGGCTATCGGTCGCGAGGGGCTGGTGCCCCAAATCATGGAGACCGCCGGCTTATGAATGGAGGTTAACCCGATGACAGGAAAAAATTCTAATGCGAGCCTGATACCCCCTTGCCAGAATGCGTGTCCCATACATCAGGATGTACGTGGATACATAGCGCTAATGGCCCAGGGGAGGTTGGAGGAGGCATTGCAGGTAATCAGGGAAACCAATCCTCTGCCTTCCATCTGCGGAACCATCTGTGCTCATCCCTGTGAAGACAAATGCCGCCGCCGGGAGATTGACAAGGCACTATCAATACGGGGCTTGAAGCGGTTTGTCGTGGAGCATGCTAGGAGCCAGGCTGGCGAATCGTCCGTAAAGTCTGGCGAGGAGAGGATCGCTATCATTGGATCAGGACCGGCAGGATTGACGGCTGCCCATGATCTGGCCATGATGGGCTACAGGGTTACCATTTTTGAGAGAGAAGATACCGTGGGGGGAGCAATCCATTTAGCCATCCCGGCATATCGTTTGCCCACCTCGACTATTCAGCGCGACATCGATGCCATTGCGGCCCTGGGAGTTGAATTTCGATCCGGGGTCGAGTTAGGCAAGAACCTTACCCTGGACGGGCTCAAAGAGGAGGGCTACCGCGCTACTTTGCTCAGTATGGGTCTGCCGGAGAGCAGGAGCTTGCCGATACCCGGGATCGACCTGGAAGGGGTGCTGCTAGCATTGCCCTTCTTGAAGGCTGCCCGGAATGGCAAGTCGCTGATAAGTCCGGGAGCGGAGGTGATCGTTGTCGGCGGTGGTAATGTGGCCATGGATGTCGCCCGAACAGCGCGCCGCTTTGGTGCTGGAGCAGTGCGCGTCGTCTGCCTCGAGTCGAGGGAGGAAATGCCCGCTTCCCCATGGGAGATCGATGAGGCACTGGAAGAGGGTATCGAGATAGATTCCTGCAGCCAGGGACCAAACCGGGTTGTGGAAAGTGGTGGGAAGATAACCGGGCTGGAGTGCAAGGCATGCCTTTGCGTTTTCGATGAGGAGGGGAGATTCAATCCCAGCTTCTGTGAGGAAGATTTGAGCACGGTAAGGGGAGGTGTGGTCATACTCTCCATCGGGCAAGGGGCTAATATCGATTACCTCGCGGATATGGGCGTGGCGTTGAATCACCGGGGGCAACTGATCTGCGACCGCAAGACTTTCGCCACCAGTCGCGACGGTGTCTTTGCCTGCGGTGAGGTGATAACCGGACCGGGGCTGGCAGTGGAGGCTATGGCTAGCGGGCGCCAAGCTGCCCTGGCTATCGCTCATTACCTGGAGGGAACCGTACCTACACCCGAGCCCGAGCCAACTGTCATCGGCGATCTTCTGGATACCGTAAAGGTAGGGATAAGGCGACAAGAGAGACGAGAGGTCCCCCTTCTGGATGCCGAGGAAAGATGGGATAACTTCGCCCCGATCGAGTTGGGCTACACTGAGGAGATGGCCGTCCTGGAGGCACGGCGGTGCCTCAGTTGCGGAGCAGGAGCGGAGTGGCTAAGGGACAAGTGTGCCTTCTGTCTCAATTGCGTACGGGTTTGTCCTTACGAGGTGCCGGTGATAACCGAATCCGGCAGCATCGACATCAGAGTCGAGCAGTGTCAGGCTTGTGGCATCTGCTACGGTGCCTGTCCGGGAAACGCCATCGCCTTCAAGATGCTGGGTGTGGCAGAGATTCAACATCGAATGGAGACTGCTCTTCAAAATACCCTGGCTGCCGGGACCGACTGTCCCATCCTGGTACTCTATTGCGACTTCGACATCTACAATGTCACCGGACTGAGAAGACTGATGGCGGAAAAGCACGCCGGTGCGGCATGCCTATCAGTTCCGTGTCTGGCAAAGCTGAGGGCGGTAGACCTGCTGAGAGCCTTTGAATTCGGTGCCGGCGGCGTTCTGGTTATCGGCTGTCCCGCTGAAGAGTGTACCTATCAAGGGGGAGAGATTTGGGCGCAGCGCCGAGTTGACGAGGGGAAGATATTGCTCGCTCAGATTGGCATGGATGCCGACCGATTGCAACTGCACTATGTATCGGGTCTTAAGATCGATGAGTTTGACCGCGTCCTTGCCGGGTTCAAGGAAAGGGTGAAGAGTCTGTCGATGACAAAGGCGTAGAAGGAGCGGGAGCAACTTGACATAATGAGCAATTAGGCTGAAGGCTACTAGTAGTCTGCAGCCTATTATTGGGCGTTTGAAGATACTGGGTTGCAAATAGGAGAGTAGGGCATATCCTAACTACTCAGGTTCAAAGTTTCAGGGTTCCCCGTTCAAGGTTAGAGAGCGATGGAGATTGAGGTCTGAAGAGAGGAAAATAGCCAACGGTGAACCGTGAACCTGACAACTTGTGTAGTCACAACGGTTTTATGCGGTAGTGGTCAAGGTGCCCTTCTGTCACATGGACTTGTTCAGTTGAATTAAACGGGGTATAATAAGTTTAGCGCATAGCGTGTGTAGTAACTAGCGTGTAGTAGGTTACCTACTCTGACTACCTGCTAGCGGGTTTATCAACAATTGAGATCATGATCACCAAACGCGATTACTACGAGACCCTCGGTGTGAGTCGGGGGGCGACCGACGAAGAAATAAAGAAGGCCTATCGCCGGATGGCTTTCCGATACCATCCCGACCGCAACAGGGACGGGGTGGCTGAGGAGAAGTTCAAGGAGGTCAATGAGGCCTATGAGGTCCTGATCGATCCCCAGAAGCGATCTCGCTATAATCGCTTCGGTCATGCGGGAACCCAAGGATTCGGCCAAGGCTTTGACGGGTTTGATTTTGGTGGCTTCGGTGATATTTTTGACACCTTCTTTGGAGGCGTTTCCAGTGGCCGACGGTCGACTGCCGAACCTGGTACTGACCTGCGGTATAATGTTGAGATACTCTTCGAAGAGGCCGCCTTTGGCTGTGAGAGAGAAATTGAGATCGAGCGCATAGAGCCTTGCTCGGGGTGCGGAGGGGTGGGGAGCGAGCCTGGAAGCGAGCCGGTTATATGTCCTGATTGCGGCGGCACCGGGCAGGTACGCCGTTCACAATATAGCCTTTTTGGACACTTCACCAACATAATCACCTGTGAGCGGTGTCGTGGGGCAGGGAGAATAATAATTGATCCCTGCAGACAGTGTAACGGACGGGGTAAGGAGCGCAGGATGCGCCGGATTGCGGTCAAGATACCCCCCGGAGTGGATGATGGGAACACGGTTCGACTGACCGGGGAAGGCAACACCGGTTCCCGGGGAGCTCCCCCGGGCAATCTCTACGTAACCATCTCGGTGGCGAAGCACGATTATCTCCGGCGCGAGGGTGCCGATGTGCTTTACGACCTGCCCCTGAATTTTGCTGAGGCTGCCCTGGGTGGCGAGATGGAAGTGCCCACCCTCGACGGTTACTCTTCCATCAAGATTCCTGCCGGGGTGCAAGATGGCCAAATATTCCGTATCAGGGGAAAGGGCGCGGTGCATCTGCACGATTCCCGCCGAGGGGACCAGGTCATCATAGTTCATGTAGTCACTCCAACATCACTGAATCAAGAGCAGAGAAAGCTCTTTCAGGAGCTGGCCCAGGTATTGGATCCTGCCAGACTGCCCGGGGAAGAGAAGGGATTTCTCGACCGAATGAAAGACATCTTCGCCGGCCGGGGCTAAACCATTGAGCGTGGGCTATTGTGCACCGCTTTTTTGTTCCTGCAGAGTGGATCCAGGCGGATAGGATCATCATCACCGGCAGGCAAGCCCACCAGCTAAGGGAGGTGCTGCGCCTGGAGGTTGGGGCTCGCATAATCGTCCTCGATGGCAATGGATTGGAATACTTGGTTGAGTTACTTGACATAACAATGGGACGCATCATAGCTGAAGTCGTGAAGTGCTGCCGCTGTCCCAACGAGCCGGGGATACAAATCACCCTTTATCAAGCGCTGCTCAAGGGCAGTAAATTTGAGTTGATCCTGCAGAAATGCACCGAGATGGGGGTCGTGGGATTCGTGCCGATCATTAGCGAACGCTGTATCGCTGGTAGTCCGAGCCGCTCTCGGATAAGTCGCTGGGAGAGGATTATCGTCGAAGCCGCCGAGCAGTCGGGGCG
>QLUL01000102.1 GCA_018725425.1 Chloroflexota bacterium | reverse complement strand
CTTTAGAGTCGCCCGTTTTCCTGTTGTCCCATTAGCCAGTTGAGATCGTTTACCGGCTAACAATATCTAAACTCGCGTCGTTACCACCCCCTTCCTGTTTTGGGTCGTCCCCTTCCGAGTTTTAAGTGGGGCGGGGAGGGGACTTAAACCTTAAAACCTAAAACTTAACACTTTTTGCCAGTTTGAGCACTGCATTAACAGTAGCTACAGCCGCGGCACTTCCACCCCGAGTTCCCTCAATGGTGATATAGGGTATATCCTGCTTCATTAACTCCGACTTCGACTCGCTAGCTTGTACAAAGCCAACGGGCATCCCCACAACGAGAGCTGGCATAACACCTCCATCGCCAATTAAGTCGAGTAGGGTAAGTAGAGCAGTGGGGGCATTGCCAATAGCAACAATTGCCCCATTGAGTCTGCTCCCTAGACAGCGGATAGCAGCAGCGCTCCGGGTAATACTCTCCTCTTGAGTCTGTCTCGTCACACCTGGCTCATCTAAAGCACAATGTATGGAGCAGCCAAATTCTTGCGCAAGAGAGTGATTGATACCCACAGAAACCATCCTAACGTCGGTGAATATCGACTTTCCTTCACCAATGGCATCAATGCCCGCAGAAACGGCGTCGGGGTGAAATCGGACGAGACTGGCAATTTGAGGGTCGCCGGTGGCATGGACGATGCGCTTTATCACCTGGCATTCCTCCTCCGAGCAGTCCAGTGGCGGCAGCAAATCTTCTATTATCGCCATACTATGTGTCTCGATGCTCTGAGGAGCATAATACGTCACTGAAAAGCTGTGGCGCGGGGAAAGTTCCGGTGCTGCCTCCTGTATACGCTTAACCACAAGGTCAATCAAGGATTCTTCTACTCCCAGAGCGTTTGCCAGAAGAAACTGTACCTCTGGGTAAGTTTGCCTAAGCTCTTCAACAAAGCTAGGGATATCCTCAACAACATGTCGCCCTGGGAAGAGAAAGTAAGGCAGTATCACTACCTTCTCTATACCTCTTGCTATCAGAGACTCTGCAGCTTCTTCCAGATTGGGGTGATTGAACTGAAGAGCCGCCCATTCGACCTCTACCTCAGGTGTAAGGATAGCCCTTACTCGATGAACCATCGCGTCAAAGATTCCAAGGATTTCATTGATGGTCTGTTTGCTCCGGCTGCCATGGGCTAGAATGATAACTCCTGTTTGGGCCATTTCCTTCTCCTAAAAATAAAACCCCTTGCCTCCACAAGAAGACAAGGGGCTCGCCAGAAATATCTAAATATTTCTGCCTACATCCTCTCCTCGGAGGCATTCAACTCACTACAAGGCAGGCGACCTGGCTTATTAGCTCAGGCAAACTTGCCCAAGCTAAATCACAGCTGCGGGACAGCGCCGGATTCCCACCGAGCTTCCCCTTTTAGGCCCTTTTAAGGGCACCTTGCTGTATCTATCCTTTTTCAATGTGCTTGGCTTCAATCCTACCGCATCGATAACACTCAGGGCATAGATACCTCTTAACTCGCTGCTCTGACGGTGGGTACTAAGGTCAGATTTGCCAATATTCCTCTCTATCAATCAAGTAGACCTAATTATCATCAAACAACTGAGGTTGATTATACTACACTAATAACACTTTTGTCAAATGGCTTGACACGATGGGTAAATTCTGATTAACTTTTAGAGAAGGGTGGATCCTGGCAGAGAATCAGGCAGGAATGCTGGGGAAAATAAAAAAGCTGGCATGATAGAGCTCAGAGAGCCTGCCACACCAGTATCGCTATTACAAAAGTATAATACTGGCAGTGATTTTTTGCTGCCTACTCAACCTTGCAGGTCAAGAAGTTGGTAACTCAGGTGTTCTTCACCTAATCTTTGAAGCAATCCCGGTATTTCGTCATTGACACAGACTACTAGAGAGGGGAGCCCACTACATGCAGCTTCAACAACAGCCTCTTTCGTACCGTAAAGATAAGGGGGGTTAATCCCTATCTTTCTGAGTGCTATCAAAGCCTCAATGCCTATGACGCCAATCATTTCTTTCCCACTACTTTCCTTCTTCAGCCGGGTAAGGTCAACACGCCTAGAACCGCCCTCCTGAATACCGGGCACCTTTAGGATGGTTACTTCACCCATCTCAAGCGGCACTATCCCCTCTATATCAGAGATACCCACATCCTCGCCTTTTATAGCATCAGAAACAGCCATTCCCTTCGCCTCACTACCTGTGGCATCAGAGGCAAGGAGCACCCCGCCTTTCATTTTGAGCCCTACTTTTTGACCCCGAGATAGGTCATAATCTGCCACAGCAGTGCAAACCGTCATATTCGTCACTGCCTTCTTCACAAAAGTAGAATAGCTCTGTAGGTCCCTAAACACCTTCAAAACCCAATCTATGCCCTCTCTAGTAACCTTATGTTTAGATCGCCCATCTGAAACAACCAAGCACTCCTTTACCAATTCTTCCATGTATCGCGAAATAGCCTGTGGAGTAACATTGAGCTTCTTGGCAATGTCCTTTTGCTGTATATTTGTCGGAGCTGCAGCTATCTCAACCAGTATTTGAAACTTCGTAGCCATGCTTTTATTCTGCAATACTTGTGCCATGCCTAAAATATCCTCCCCGATGTTTGGTAGCTTTCTTACCGTAGCTCATCCTTATGGTAGCGCTGCCCTCTCTCGTCATCTCCCTAATTGTAGCACCGAAATTTACAACTTCGCAATGGTTGCCTATGCTCCTTAATCCGTGAGTCAAGTCGAGTAAGATGACGCTGACAGCGATTATGGGTATTTGCCAGCATAAGATTTCAGGTACCAGGCAAACCAGGCAAGATTGAGCTACTAAAAGGCACTTTTATCCTGCCGCTATGGGCTTCTGCGGGTGATGATTAGCTAATAATTGACCATCCTGGCCTTCGTGAGGCAAACCCTATCCCTCTGGAGGATAAACCAGTTCTGTTTTCTGTTTACTGGATGGAGACAGATATTTGTATGCCTTAGCTAGTGTCCCATATTGACCAGGAGGGAAGCCATGCTTAACGAGCAGACCATAGCCACTTTGCACTCACTTAAACTCTCTGGCATGGCCAGGGGGATTGGAGGAGCGCCTGGCCAACCCTAAACATGCGGAACTCTCCCATGCCGAGTTTGTGGGACTATTGGTCCAGGGCGAGGAGACCTACCGCGACAATCAACGGCTCAAGTGCCTACTTAGAGCGTGTCGCACAACGAGGGAGCACGACCACAATTCCCCGCTCCCCGCCTTCGCGGGGACAAGCTTCGCGAGGACAAGTCTAAAATAGGACTTCCAGAAATCATGAACCGCCCTTCCTTTCCCCGCCTTCGCGAGGACAAGGAAACTCAGGCAGGATCCCCATGGCCTTAGTGGCTTCCTGCCCACGTTTGGAATGAGCGGCATAACAGGTCAGGCTTTCTGTGCTGGCCACATGGAGCCATTCCCCTTTCCCGTTGATGCGCATACCAGTTTCATCAAAATGAGCGACGGGAGAGGCAATCACCCAACGGTATCCTGAGCTCATCGAGCCTCTTTCCGTTTATCGGCACGCAGATCAACCCCCGAGCATGTTTAGCCATAAAATTGATCGCCTCCGGCATGATTTTCTCCGCCGCGACAATAATGTCTCCCTCGTTCTCACGCCCCTCATCATCAACGACGATGACGAATTTCCCAGATTTCAGGTCCTCAATTGCCTCCCTGATGGTAGCTAGTGCCATGTCACGAGCCTCCTGAATAAGTCTTCAGCCACTTAAAACTTAAGACTTAAAACTTCCAATAATAGTTTATTATGCAGCATCAAGGAAGTCAATGGCGCTGTTGCACCATAGCTACATGAAGCCGTGCTCCGCCAGAAATGCGGGGGTGATTTCCGGCCTGTCTCGGCTTGCCAACCGTTCCACATACTTGGCGATGATGTCAACTTCCAGATTCACCGGATCGCCCAGCCGTTTCCCGCCGAGTGTGGTATTTTGCCGGGTAAAGGTCACCAGTGAGACGCTGAAAGCAGTAGCATCTCGCTCGATAATGGTGAGGCTGACGCCGTCCACGGCGATGAACCCCTTTTCCACCAGATAGTGCATTACCTCCAATGAAGCGGAGATCTTCATTAGAACCGACTCGCCCTCTGGTGTCATCGAAAGAATTCTTCCTGTGCCGTCAACATGGCCCTGGACGAAATGTCCGCCGAGGCGACCACCCACTGCCAGAGCCCTCTCCAGATTGACTGTCTCACCGAGGTGCAAGTTCCCTAGATTGGTGCGACGCAGGGTCTCCGGCATGACCTCGACGGAGAAAGTTCCATCCCCAACAGCGATCACCGTGAGGCAAGCCCCATTAACCGCAATGCTATCTCCCGGCTCGGTGCCATCCAATGCCTTTTGAGCGGCGACAGTAAGCTGACCCTTTCCGACAGCCCTGATCCTACCTAATTCCTCAACGATTCCGGTGAACATGGCATCAAGATCATCAGGGGGATTCTCCCACTGAAACCCACTTAAACCCTGGCCCGTCGCCAGGGCGGGCTTGTCCCCGCGAAGGCGGGGAGCGGTCACGCTTGGGATTCTTAAAGGGGCTTCGCCCCTTTAGGTATATCCGCTAACCATTATATCATCCCCGAGCCGCTCTATCCTAATCTGCTTCAGTCGTAGAGCCTCCGCCATTGAGGCTACGCCCTCACCAGCCACTGCGGTTAATGCCTCGCGGCCCCTGACAATAATTGGGGCGATGAAAACCAGAACCTTATCCACCAGTCCAAGATCGAATAATGAGCCCAGGAGCAGGCTTCCACCCTCTACCAGCACGCTGGTGATCTCTCTTTCACCGAGCACCTTAAACAGCTTGTCGAGATCAACCAGACCATTCCTGGGGGGCAGCGTCAGTACCTCTGCACCGATATCGGCATACTGATTCGCTCGGATCAGCTCTATCGCCGTCGTGGTTGCTATCAGGGCTCTGCCCGGGGATTGGAGTACCCTGGCCG
>QLUL01000101.1 GCA_018725425.1 Chloroflexota bacterium | reverse complement strand
GAAGCACTCTGAAAAAGTGCCCAAGCTTAAACCCTATTGAGCATATCTGGAAGAGCGTAAAGAGGGTGCTTTCTTTGGTTTTCGTGGAAAGCTTATTAGCGGAGATGAAAGACGTCATCGCAGATGCTTGGGATAAAGAAGACGGGTGCGGTATAATATCAGGTAAGGCATTGAAAAAGGGGGGGGTGATGCGTGAGGAGAGCCGCTTGTCTTTGATAAAGATGTAGACGGAGTTGGTAAATGGGACTAACCTTATTTCCTGACCCAGAACATCCCAACAGCGAACAACGATACATCAACATCGGAAGTTCTTCAAAAGGACGAGTTTTGATTGCCATCCACATAGAACGAAAGGTAAATATCCGAATTATCAGTTGCCGTAAGGCAACTACAGATGAAAGGAGATATGGAACTAGATGCCGTTTGCTCCATCGATTCCCATATGCTATTTACTATTGGAATTTGTAGGCTAGAATTTCAGATAAGACACATGTAACGCAAAACCTGTGAATTCTTCTATCCCCTATCCCGGCGGAGTATCGCCCGCGCCGCCACCACCCCAGAAGCCGAAGCCTGTACCAGCCCCCGGGAGACCCCCGCCCCGTCGCCGATCGCAAACATGTTGGCTATTTCCGTCTCCAGGCTCTCCGTCAACTGCAGGCGGGAGGAGTAGAACTTCACCTCGATCCCGTAGAGCAGGGTGTGAGGCGAGGCCATGCCGGGAACCAGCTTATCCATGGCAGTCAGCATCTCCTTGATCCCTTTGAGGAAGCGATAGGGAAGCACGGCGTTGATGTCGCCCGGGGTGGCACTCCTCAGCGTCGGCTGGACAGCCCACTTCTCCATATCGGCGGCGGTGGAACAGCGCCCCTTTCTCAGATCACCCAGACGCTGCAGGATGATGCCGCCGCTCAAGAGGTTCGCCAGGCGAGCAACGGACCGACCGTAGGCTATGGGATCGTTGAATGGTTTCGAAAAGGTAGCGCTGCCCAGAAGGGCAAAGTTGGTTCTATCCGTTTTGCGAGCGGCGTAGCTGTGCCCGTTAACGGTGATCACCGGGTCGGCGCCGCCGGTGGACTCCATGGTGACTTCACCAGCAGGGCACATACAGAAAGTCCGGATGCGATCCTTGAAGGTTCGGGAATAAAACTCCAGCTTGGATTCATACAGAACATCGGTCAAGCTCCCCAGCACCTCCTGGGGAACTTCCACACGGAGGCCGAGATCAACCGGGTTGTTATGCTTGGTGAGTCCCAGGATGGCGGCCTCCCTGACCAGCCAGTCGGAGCCTTCTCTCCCCGGGGCAACGACCAGATAACGGGTTTCGATGCTCTGGCCGTCCTCGGTTTCGATACCCTTAACCTCACCATCTCGGGCTACGATGGAGGTAACGGCGACGCCCGAGCGCATTTCGACCCGGCGCGCCAGGAAGTCGTGCATCCGCCCCAACACCACACGGCAATGTTCAGTGCCCAGATGTCGAATGGGCACCGGAATCAGGCACAGCCCGGCCAGCCTGGCCTTTTGCCCTAATTCCTCAACCTCGGGGCCAACCCCATAGAGCCTATCAGAGGCTCCGAACTCTCGATAGCGCCGGTCAACGTAACCGATTAACTCCTCGGTTCTCGACATCCCCAGGTATCTCTTGAGCCGTCCGCCAACATCGAGGGATAAAGTGAGCTTGCCATCGCTGAAGGCCCCCGCCCCGCCCCACCCGCTGACCATGCCGCAATGGGAGCAGGCGCGACAATCGCTATGGTCATCAATGCTGGGGCAGTGCCGTTGGCTGAGCGATTTGCCCTTTTCGAGCAGGAGTATCTTGAGGTCTCGAGACTCAGACAGCTCAAGGGCAGTGAAAATGCCCGCCGGCCCGCTGCCAACGATGACAACATCGTAGCGTCTGGTCATGGCTTATCCTGAAGTCTGGAGTCTGGAGAAAGTCTAATCCTCTATCTTGAACCGCTTCTTGAAGCGTTCTATCTGTCCGGCGGTGTCAATGATGCGCTGCTCACCGGTGAAAAAGGGGTGGCACCGGCTGCAGAGCTCGACCTTCAGTGTGGGCTGAGTTGCGCCGACGGTGAAGGTATTGCCGCAGGAACAGACAACCCGGGCTTCATCGTAATATCTGGGGTGTATCTTCTCTTTCATTCCACCACCTTAATAGACTGACGGCTGAAGACTACTAGATTGCTTCAGCCTTCCGGATAGACGCTGACCTTTCTTTGATACTTGTTCGCCCGACCGAATTTGACCCGCCCATCGGTAAGCGCGAAAATGGTGTAATCCCTGCCCAGACCAACGTTGTCTCCAGGATGGATCCTGGTGCCCCGTTGCCTCACCAGAATGTTCCCCGCTCGCACCAGTTGGCCGTCAAATCTCTTGACGCCGAGCCGCTTGGACTGGCTATCCCGGCCCAGCCGGCTGCTGCCAGCGGCTTTCTTGTGTGCCATTTTTACCTCCCCACAATCTCATCGATCATCAGCCTGGTATAGGGCTGGCGGTGGCCTCTCTTGCGGCGATAACGTACCTTCGACTTATACTTGAATACGATCACCTTCCGATACCTGCCCTGATTCACGATGGTAGCCCTGACCCTGGCTCCGTCCAGGGCCGCCCGGTCAGCGACGACGTTTTCCCCATCGGCAACAAGCAGAACCTCGCCCAGTTCAACCACGTTGCCTTCATCCCCAGGGAGCTGCTCCACATCGATCACCTGGCCCGGCGAAACACGGTATTGTTTTCCTCCGGTGGCAATTACGGCATAAATCTGCGCCATTTTCTAAAAACCCCCAGCCTTTATATTTTACCACCTGCGGCGGATTTGTCAAGGGGGAGTCATACAGGTTATAATATGGTTAGGTAGATAGAAATGCTGAAGTCAAAGTCTGACCCCCTTGTCGAAAGACTGAACTCCATCGAAAAGAGATATGAGGAAATCAATGCCCTGATGGTCCGGGAAGAGGTTACCTCCGACCTGAAGCAATTGCAGGGCCTGGCGCAGGAGCAAGCATCTATCAAGAACCTGGCAGCGAAGTACCGGGAATACAAGGCGGTTGACCAGAACCTCGCTGAAACCAGGGAAATGCGGGATGACGGCCTCGATGGCGAGATGAGCGATCTAATCCGGGACGAGATCGTGAGGCTGGAAGCCCATCGGGAGAACCTGTTGCGTGAGATAAGAATGTCCCTAAAGCCCAGAGATCCCTCCGATCACAAGGACGTCATCATAGAGATACGAGCCGGGACCGGGGGGAACGAAGCCGCCCTCTTCGCCGGGGATCTCTTCCGCACCTACAGCCGCTACGCCCTTGCCAGGGGGTGGTCCATTGAGACCCTGAGCACCAACGAAACCGGCATCGGGGGCTTCAAGGAGATCATTTTTGAGATAAAAGGTAAGGGGGCATTCAGCAGACTGAAATATGAGCGCGGGGTGCACCGGGTGCAGCGGGTGCCGCTTACCGAATCCGGAGGTAGAATCCATACCTCGACAGCCACGGTGGCCGTCCTTCCCAAGGTGGATGAGATCGAGGTCAATATCAACCCCGAAGACCTGCGAATAGACACCTTCCGGTCAAGTGGGGCTGGGGGGCAGTCAGTGAACAAGGTATCCAGTGCCGTCCGCATCACCCATATACCCACCGGAATGGTGGTCATCTGCCAGGATGAGCGCTCTCAGTTCAAGAACAAAATGAGGGCCCTCTCGGTGCTTAGGGCGCGCCTGTATGACCAGGAACACCGCAAGCAGATTGAGGAAGTAACCGCGAATCGTCGCTCGCAGGTGGGCAGCGGGGACCGCGCGGAGAAGATCCGCACTTACAATTTCCCCCAATCGCGGATCACCGACCATCGCATCGGTCTAACCCTGCACAACCTCAGGAGCATCCTCGATGGAGGCCTCGACGAGCTCATCGATGCCCTGGCGGTTGCGGAGTTTTAAGTTTTAAGTTTTAAGTTTTAAGCTCCCCACCTCCCCTCCTGTATCGTGGGTCCTGCATGCTGACCAATGACCAATGACTTCCTGCCAATGACCATCAAACAAGCACTTCGCCAGGCAATCGAAACGCTTACCTCGAATCGCTTCGAAGAGGCACATCTCGAAGCCGAGCTTCTGCTGCGGCACCTGCTTGGCATCGGTCGGGCGGAGTTGCACCTCCGGCTGGAGGATAGTCTTCCCCCCGAACAAACACCGGAATTAGATCGGTTGATCCGGCGCCGTTTGAGCCACGAGCCTATGGCGTATATCACCGGGCACAAGGAATTCTTCGGCCTCGATCTTATTGTCACCGCTGACACGCTCATACCTCGCCCCGAGACCGAGCTCCTGGTGGAAAAGGCGCTCGAGCTGGCAGGCAACCGCACCTCCCCAACCATCGCTGATGTGGGCACGGGCTGTGGTGCCATCGCTATAGCCATGGCGGTGCATCTGCCTCAGGCCAAGGTCTATGCCTTTGACATATCCACCGCAGCCTTGGAAGTCGCCGCATTGAACTGCGAAAGACATCGGGTAACAGAACGAGTTCACCTGCTGCAAGGCGACCTTCTCCAGGGAGACCTGGCCTCAAATATCCCCGCAAGAATAAAGGCGGGGGACAAGCCCCCGCGCTACGACCTCATACTGGCGAATCTGCCCTACGTCAGCGATCGGCAGATGAGGGGGCTCTGCGACGATGTCCGTCTCTTCGAGCCGGCGCTGGCACTGTCCGGTGGCCCCGATGGGCTCCAGCAGATAAGCCGGCTTCTGGCTCAAGCGAGGGACAAGCTACACCCCGGAGGGGCAATCCTGCTGGAGATCAGCCCCGAGCAACGAACGGGCGTGGTCGAGCTGGCCGGCCGGCATCTGCCCGGGGACAATGTTAAGGTGTATCCAGACCTGAGCGGGCATGACCGGGTAATCGTCATGGAAAGCAAGGCGGATAAAAACCTTGCAATTGCCCCTGGCGAGGGTGCATAATATGTAATTGCGTGCCAATACAAAGGGGCGCAGTCTCAAACACACTTTATTTAAGGAACAGAGAAAGGATGCCTAAGAAAACGATACCCGCCCCGCTACCGGGCAAGATAATCAGAGTACACGTCGAAACCGGAACTAAAGTCGC
>QLUL01000100.1 GCA_018725425.1 Chloroflexota bacterium | reverse complement strand
CAAAGAAACGTCCTTCAGCCAGTACGCGATGAACATTCTGAATAACCCTTCGTATTTTTAAGAGATACTCTTCATAGTTTACAAAGTCTGTATACTCTGGACGCGCATTGTAGTAGGGTGGTGAAGTAAACACCAAATCTACAGAACCAGCCGGCAGATCCTGAAGTATTTCCTCTGAATTACCTAGCGCGATAGTGTTGCGCAAGGAGGACAAAGAATACTTGTTATTTGAACGAGGGGTCTTGTTGGCGATTTTTCTCCCGTTCCGACCGAGCAGGCGCGCCTCAAGAACAATAGGACTGGTAGACTTGTCCTTGAGTATGAGCGAAGTTCTTGCATCTATGACTACTTCGCCAATTTGATTCCGATTGGCCTTATTCAATAAGGGAACTCGCCACACGTGGTAGCGGTCATCCACTTCCGGCAAACCAAAGCCGATGACCTTTTCCAATCGCATACCTTGTAGCCAGACAATGGCTACCTCTTTTGCTGACTGTACATCCAAGATGCTATAGTTTCGCCGTTTCGCTACGGTTTGCTGGTTTCGTGACATTCTCTTAGCTTCTTCTCGGAATCGAGTTCGCATATCCTTTTTGGAGCACATCCGAATTATATCAGATATACCCCTCAAACGCCCGGTGAAGGGCTTGTACGGCCTGGGGAATCTTTTCCCCATCGATGATGCAGGTGATCCTGATCTCCGAGGTAGCTATCAGCTCGATGTTGATCTCATTCTCGGCAAGGGTCTTGAACATCCGGGCCGCATATCCGGGGGCAGTCTGCATTCCCGCCCCAACGATACTCACCTTGCCAAGCGTCGCATCGCTGGTGCAATTGCGAGCCCCGATCGACTCGGCCACCGGCTTGATCACTTCCATGGCCTTGTTCAGGTCGCTCTTTGCCACGGTGAAAGTGAGGTCGGTGATGCGGTTGATACTGGCATTCTGGACGATGGTGTCCACGCTGATATTTGCCCTGGCTAATGCCTCAAAGATAGCACTGGCGATCCCCGGCTTATCGGGTACACCGATCACGGTCACCTTGGCCATATTGAAATCATGGGCAATGCCGCTAACCTTGTTTCTGATTTCCATAGGAACACCTCCGCGAATTAGAGTACCCGGGCTATCGTTGAACGAGGACGCCACCATGATCGGCATCCCGTAGACCCAACCGAGCTCCACTGCCCGGGGGTGTAGCACCCTCGTTCCGACGGATGCCATCTCCAACATCTCCTCGTAGCCGATCTCTTCTAGCTTTCGTGCCTGAGGGACAAGCCGCGGATCGGTGATGTAGACGCCATCGACATCGGTGTAGATCTCGCACCTATCCGCAGCAAGGCTTATTGCCAGAGCCACCGCCGTAGTATCGGATCCGCCGCGGCCCAGGGTAGTTATGTCCAGCTCATCGTTGACCCCCTGGAACCCGGTAACGATCACAATTTGGCCTTTTTCAAGCTCTCGGCTGATACGTTTGGGGGAGATGCCGGTGATCCGGGCTTTGCTGTAAGTCGAGTCGGTTCGGATTCCTGCCTGGGCGCCGGTGAGGCTGATTGCTTTTTGTCCCATCGAGCGCAGGGCCATGGTAAGCAAGGTGCAGGACACCACCTCACCGGTGGAAAGCAGGAGATCCAGCTCGCGATCATCAGGCTCGTCGGCGACCTGACGGGCCAACTGGATCAGCTCATCGGTCGTCTCACCCATGGCCGAGGCCACCACCACTACCTGATTCCCCTGCTCCTTCGTACGAATCACTCGTCGAGCAACATTCTTGATCCTGTCGGCGTCAGCAACCGAGCTGCCACCATATTTCTGGACTATCAGCGACATGTCCTTCTCCTAGAATTCGTAATTAGTGACTGGTGATTAGTCACCAATCACTAATAAGTATACCACCGTGGAATCGGGGGTTCAACGGGCGCGGCAGAGGCATCAATCTCACCAGCAGAAATGCGCTCCGTTTAGCTCTCGCATAGCTCCCAGTAATTGCAGTAGGCGCAAAGTCCTCTTGCCTGCTTCGGAAAGAAGCTCTTCGGCCTAGGGATATTCTCCTCTATATTCTCACAGTAGCGGTACATCTCCTGGGTCTCTTTCGCAATCTGCCCGGCGAATTCATCCAACTCACTCTCGCTGAAGCTGTTTTCCATCTCCTCGTAGGGCTCGCCCAGATAAACGATGACCGGCCTCACCTCATCCGCAGCGACGTTGAAGATGTCCCTGGCATATAGAACATATCCCATCATCTGCCGACGGTGTCTTGGGTGATCCGCCTTGCCGGTTTTCCAATCCAATATGTAAAACTTACCCTCAATTGCAGGGAAGAGGAAATCGACTTTGCAATACGCCTTCAGTCCGTTGATGCGCACCTCCCCGTAGTCCTTCGGTTCGATGACCCAACTGCTCCTCCGCGGAAGGGCCTCTCCAATCAGCCATTGGTACCATCGGCTGGCGAAGAAGTTCTTCAGACAGATTCCGACTCGGTCTTTGAGATCATCGGCATCGATCTTCTCTTGCTGGTTGTAGTAAACCTCCAGGAAAATCTTGCTCTCCATTGCCCGATCCACCTGGGAAGAACTATAGTGCAAGACCTTTTCGGTATCTATGGGAGAGGTATTCTTTCTCAGCCGATGCAACAGCGCGGCGATGGTATCATGAGTTAGATGGCCGATCTCCAGATGTGTGCTGGTAAGCGACTTCAGGAACGCGATCTTCCGCAGAGGGATGTCCCGATCATACTTCGCGTAGTAATCGTAATAATAGCGCCTCTTGCACTGGTCGAACTTCTCATAGCGGCTGACCGACCAGCCGAGGATAGAGGTGAAAGGTCTCATTACTCCATCATCTCCAGAAAGACCTGCACCCTGGTTCTCAGCGGAGCGAGGGCTATCATGGTGTATTCGTGCTCGCGGTATAGATTCGGCAGCCCAATTCCCTATACTATAGAAGAGACCTCCTCAGACGCCGTTCCTGATTCCTAAGATTCTATCAGACATCTAACCTATAAGTCAAAGCGAATAAAGGATGGGAATGCAATCGGCTCGGTCTCCTTGCGAGCGAATCCTGGTTCTGTTAGAATGCAACTAGGGATTGCGGGCAACATCGACAACGATAAACGCCCAGGGAGTCAGGATGAGCAATAACAATACGGTAGTGGTTCCCCAGCTTGCCTGGTCGGGAGACATCGAAGCTGAGCTAACCTTCCCTGACAGCTGGGATGTCATTCCTTGCCTGATGAAGGGGCACGACTCCCCCAGGCTCAGCGACGAGGGATTCCGAATGGCCTTCGACAACCCCATTGGCACCAGGCCCATCCATGAACTGGCCCGGGGCAAGAAGAACGTGGTTATCACTTTCGACGACCTGTCCCGTCCGACCAGGGCATCCGAAATCGTGCCCTTTATCCTGGAGGAGCTCCTGGCGGGGGGAATGGATGAAAGCGATATCCAGTTCATTTGCGCGCTGGGTTGTCACGGTGCGCTTACTGCCGCTGACTTCCGGAAGAAGCTGGGGGCGGATGTGGTAGCTCGTTTCAATGTCTACAACCACAACCCTTACGAGAACTGCACCTACATAGGAAAGACAAGGCGTGGCACGCCGGTCTCCATCAATACTGAGTTCATGAATGCCGACCTCAAGATAGGCATCGGCAGCATAGTACCTCACTCGATGTCCGGGTTCGGCGGCGGAGCGAAGATAGTTTCGCCCGGCGTGGCGTCCATCGAGACCATCGACTATAATCACGCTATCGTGCCGCAAAAAGCGCGGGATTCGGGCGTGGGGGATAAGTCGGGATTCGGCGTAATGGAAGATAATGGATTGCTCTCCGATATTCAGGAGACGTGCCAGATGTCGGGGCTGCATGTCAAGGTAGATGCCATACTCAACATCCACCGGGACACCGTAGCGCTCTATGTTGGCGAACCCCTTGCTGAGTTCCACGAAGGCGTGAAGCAGGCCAGGGAGCACTACCTTACCCCCAGGCCGCAGGATGCCGAGGTGATAGTGGCCAATGCCAATGCCAAAGTGAACGAGTGCCTGATCGCCCTGCTCTCGGCACAGCCTTTACTGCCCGACGAGGGTGGCACCTTTGTCTTGATCTCCAACAATCCCTATGGTGAAGTGCCGCACTATCTCCGGAGGAGTTTCGGGGATCATATCGGTGGCCGAGAATACCAGCGTCCCACGCTGTCGCCAAAGGTCAAGAAATTTATCTTCCTTATGCCCTATATGGATAAGGCCAGCATCGATTGGTTGATTCCCGGCGAGGCAGTCGCGTGGGCCAGGACCTGGGATGAGGTCATGACGATGCTCATGGCGGATCATCCGAACGGGTGCCGGGTGGGAGTCGTCCCCGACGGCACTATCCAGTATTTCAGTCCCTGAAATCTGAAGTCTGGCGCAAAATGGAGAAATCCTAAATCCTAATTTCTAAGCACTAAGCAAATCCAAATGACCAAAATTCAAAATCTGAAACAGTTTTGAACATTTGTGCCTTTGAATTTTGGATTTCTTTAGGATTTCGTGCTTCGAAACACGCTATGCGCTATACGCTAAATTTGTAACGGAAAGGGGCCATGTCTATGCGCTGTCGCGGCATCCGTGGGGCAACCACGGTCGAGGAGAACACCAGAGAGTCCATTCTACAGGCGACCAGGGAACTCCTGGAGAAAATGATCCGGGCTAACGAGATCAAAGTGGAGGAGATCGCTTGCGCTTTCTTCACCTCTACTCCGGACCTCACCGCTGAATTCCCGGCATTAGCTGCTCGGCAAATGGGATGGACACAGGTGGCCCTGCTTTGTGGCCACGAGATGCATGTGCCGGGGAGCTTGCCACAGTGCCTGCGCATCCTGATCCTCTACAATACCGAAAGGGCTGCCGGCGAGATTGTTCACGTATATATCAAGGGTGCGGAGAAGCTGAGGATGAACAACGCGAACCAGAAGCCAGAGGCCAGAAGCAAGAATCCAGATTGCCTCTTGTCTCTCGTCTCTTGATTAGCGTGTAGCGCATAGCGTATGGGGAGTAGGAGCGTAGGGAGGCTACATGCTACCTACTACCGCCTACACCCCACCCAAGGTTAGAGAGCTACGAAGATCGCAAAGCAGACAACCGTGAACCGTGAACCTGACAACCTCCGAA
>QLUL01000010.1 GCA_018725425.1 Chloroflexota bacterium | reverse complement strand
TCCGATCGAGAAAAACCAGCCCCGGGTCGCCATTGCGCCAGGCCATATCAACCATTTTGCCGAATACTTCGCGGGCGTTTAGCCGGCCGACGACCCCCTTCGTCCGCGGGTTGATGAGGTCATAGTCGGCACCCTGCTCCACCGCTTTCATGAAGGACTCGGTAACCGCCACCGAGATGTTGAAATTGGTAAGGACGTTATGATTCTCCTTGCACGCTATAAAACTCATAATATCGGGATGGTCTACGTTCAAGATCGCCATATTGGCGCCGCGTCGCATCCCGCCCTGCTTGATGACATCGGTGGCCGTATCAAAGGCCCGCATGAAGGAAACCGGGCCACTGGCAACGCCACCGGTGGAGCCCACTCGATCCTTCTCCGGCCGCAGCCGAGAGAAGGAAAACCCGGTGCCGCCGCCGCTCTTATGGATAAGAGCGGTATTTTTGACCGCATCGAAGATCGATTCCATGGAATCCTCTACCGGCAGAACGAAGCACGCCGAGAGCTGCCCCAGCTCTCGGCCGGCATTCATCAGCGTGGGAGAATTGGGCAGAAACTCCAGGTCGGCCATTATCCGATAGAATCTCTCTTCCCATGACCGAATATCCGCCTGGGAGTCGTATGTCTCTTCGGCAGAGGCAATATGACGCGCCACCCGGCGGAACAATTCTTCCGGCGATTCTACGACCTGCCCCTCCCCATCCTTTCGGAGATACCTTCGCTCCAGCACCACCATAGCATTGGGCGAGATTCCAATGGCCCCTGCTCGGGCTTCAGGAGGGCGACCCCGCTTCGGTGGGGCTACCTCCTTCTCCGGCGCCTTCGGGATCTCGGAGAGAACCTCCCTTACCTTAGCCTGGATCTCCGCCTCAGAGACCTTGCGTCCTTTGATGTCGTCTGGTACCAGGTCTTCCATCCCTGGTAAAGGCTGAAGACGCTCCAGCCGCGCGATCACCTGTTGGGCAAGTTGTTCCATTAAATCCCTGTCAGCGATGCCGGTGGATTCAGCCGCCGCAAAAACAGCTCGGGCAATCTTGTTCTTCAGTTGACGGTCGGTGATATTATTTTTTCCTCTTTGTTTTACAACCATGATACTGCCCTCGGCTACCCTGGCGAAGATTGGTTATCCCTGGACATGAGGGGCAACTGGCTGGCGACCTCATGCCTGGCAGCGAGGGTGTCCACCTCCTTTTTCAAGCTCCCAATATCGGCAAAGGCCCGATAGACGCTGGCAAAGCGAATATAGGCAATATGATCCAGCTTCAGCAGCCGCTCCATAACCATCTCCCCGACTACAGAACTGGATATCTCGCTCTTGCCCATGCGGTACAGCTCCGCCTCGATGTCGTCCACCAGCTTTTCTATCGCCCCGGTGGGGAGGGGACGCTTCTCGCAGGCTCTGAGGATGCCACGGAGGAGTTTCTCTCGATTGAATCGCTCTCGCCGTCGGTCTTTCTTAATGATGACCGCATTGGTGTTCTCTACCCGCTCCTGGGTGGTGAAACGAGCCCCGCATTCCAGGCACCGACGCCGACGCCGTATGCTTTGAGGCACACTGCGAGAATCAGTCACCCGAGAATTCTCATGACCACAGTAGGGGCACCACATGATTTACAATATATGGTAATGTTTAAGTAATATAACACAATATATGGGCATTGTCAAGACGACAAAGAGCGGGAACAGGGGAACCTCAGGCAGAGGAATCGGATAGGGGTAAACCCATCAATCGAGTGGCGCAATTTGAACTAAGGCCTTCCCCGGGAGCAAATCCATCCGGGTAAGTTGACAGCAGTCTTCCCTTGATATATGATCAAGTAGGGGCGGTTAGCTCAGCTGGTTAGAGTGCTTGCTTGACATGCAAGAGGTCACTGGTTCGAGTCCAGTACCGCCCACCATAGTGTATTATCTTGAAGTATTCGAGGGGCTGCATTTGGCCACCAGTCGATGCGTTGCCATCCGAGTGTCCTCAGCATTCAAAACAGCGTCTATGACGGCTACAGAATCGGCGCCTGCTTCGAGCACCTCGCCTACATTGCTCTCGTTGACGCCTCCGAGGGCGACGACTGGCAATGAGACTGCATTCCTTATGTCACGCAATCTCCCCAGTCCGATGACCTCGGCACTGGGTTTTGTGGGCGAGGAATATATTGAACCCACTCCGATGTAATCAGCCCCTTCTTCCTGGGCCTTAAGTGCTAGTTCCACGGTGCGCGCCGAGCAGCCAATGATCTTATCCAGAGGCAAAATCTCCCGCGCCAGAGGAACGGGGAGGTCATTCTGGCCCAGGTGAACGCCATCAGCATCGGTCGCCAGAGCCAGGTCAACATAATCGTTCACGATGAAGAGGACACCAGCCTCAGCGCAAATCTGTCTTAGCTCCCGGGTTAGCGGGATCAATTCCCTCTTGCTGCGATGCTTATCCCGAAGCTGGATTACCCTGGCTCCACCCTGGATTACCTGGCGGGCGGCCTCGGCCTCACTGAGGCTGGAGGCTGGAGGCTGGAGGCTGGAGTTCCCCTCCCTCCCTGACTCTCGACTCTGGACTCTTGACTCTCGACTGGCCCCCAGGGTCTGCGCATCTATGATCACGTAGAGGCCGGCGACTCGGTTTCTCCGGTCCTGGCGGGCTAGCCTGAGAGCGAGTTCCCTTTCTATCTCATAGAGGGTGAATCTGGCCTCCTCAAAGCGCCGCTCTCGCAGTTCGGCAGGCACTTGAGGCAGCTTAGCCAATTCCTCAAGAACGCGCAGGGATTCCTGTGCTCGCCTGGCATTGGCGGTGACCACGTCGATCAGGCGCTTTCTATCTCCTCCGCCCGCTCCCCCGCGCCCCACATCACCTACCGAATCACGTGCCGCTAACAACCTGCTCTTGAGAGCGGGATCAATTGCTATCAACTCGTGGCGCATGCGCCTGAGCTTCTCGGTAATCCGGATATCTTCCAAGACAAAGCGAGCTATATCCTCAAGGACACGCAGTCCCTCACCGAGACGGTCGAGATTTGCGTCAATGATACGTAACATTAGAACGACCTATATTTCCTTAACGTTCGGCTGCAAATCCTTCACCGTAGCTGGCATCTCGTCCTCCCTGGCAGCATCAATCATGCCGCGAACATGGGAAGGTATATCCATCCCCATCTCGGCGAATCTCCTCTCTGCCCACCTCCCGATATTGCGCGGATCCCGGTAGTAATCCGGACTGGTAAAGTGCCCGGGCTCGCCGGATGCTTCGTGAACGCCCACTGTCGTCTTGCCAATCCCAAAACTGGAAACCAGGCGAACCAGCTCCTTGCTGCCACACGAAGAACAGGTGGCGTCGATCGGAGAAGAGATGCTCCTCGCAAAAACGCTCGTTCTCCGGCGACAATCCTGGCAGCGGAATTCGTAAATAGGCATCTCTTTTAGTCCCCCTCTCCCCCGATGTCGCCTATCATGGACTGCGCTTCTGCCATCACCTGATCGACCGGCTTGCCACCCTCTAACAGCATATCCTCATACTCAGTGCCCATCTCCTCACCGGCCGCCTGGCTCATCCGGCGACTCCACTCGGCGAGAGCCCGGGGGTCACTGGACTCCAGCCCCCTCACTAATTTGGAATCCGAGAGTATATCTTCGTAAAGCCCATGCCTCAGATACGACTCGCCCTTGCCGATAGAAAAACTAGAGAATAGCCGGGTTAATTCCTTACTGCCACACCGGGGGCATTCCGGAGAAGTGGTCCCCTCAAATCCCTGAACCAAGATCGAGACACGGCGCTTACAACTTCCACAACGGTATTCGTAGATCGGCATAAGATGTCAACCTCGCATTGACTGCAGACCATCTCCGTAGTCGAGGTCGTCCCTGACTTCGACGATGAGCTCTGGGTCAGAGACGACCCAGAGTACTTGATTATAATGTTGTCATCCCCAATCTGAACGCTTACACTCCGTCTACGGCGTTCTGGATGAGGTCAATCCTGGTGATCTTGCCACCCTGACCCATCTCGATTGCCACAATATCAATGCGCCAGGGCGAGGGCGAGTCTTGATGCGCCTGGACGTAATACTGCCCCAGCTTGATGAGCTTCGCTTTTTTTGCGGCCGTTATTGACTCCTCTGGGGTACCGAATGCCAGACTCCTTCTGGTGCGTACTTCTACAAAGACGAGAGAATCATCCTCCCGGGCCACGATGTCAATCTCACCAAGCACACAGCGAAAGTTTGTCTCCAGGATCTTGTATCCACGCTTCTTTAAATACTCCTCGGCCTCCCTCTCACCAAACGCCCCTATGAGCTTACGCGTATCAGCCATTTCTCTCCCGCACTTCACGAACAGGAGCGAAGCTGGCACGATGGATCGGGCAACATCCCAAGCGCCGCAGCTTCGCCAGGTGTTCTGTCGTGGGGTAGCCCTTGTTGCGGGCAAAGCCATATCCGGAGTAGAGGCCGTCGTATTCCATCATCAGCCGGTCCCGGTGGACCTTGGCAACAATCGATGCTGCGGCGATGGAGCGGGAGAGTTTATCGCCCCTGGTGATGTTTCTCTGCGGGATGTCAAGCTCGGGCATGGTAATCCAATCTATGAGCAGGAAGTCCGGGGATCGAGCAAGCTTCTCCACCGCCAGGCGCATGGCCAGTCTGGTGGCGGCCACGATGCCGCGAACATCAATGGTTTCCGGTGGAACCACGCCGATGCCCACCGCCAGGGCCTCCCTCTGGATGCATGAGGAAAGGAACTCACGCTTGCGTGGAGCGAGTCTCTTGCTATCCCGCAGTTGAAGAAGCCAGGATAATCTACTTTCCGGTGTCAGGATCACCGCAGCGGCAACCACCGGCCCGGCTAACGGACCGCGCCCGACCTCATCAATTCCGGCGACAAGCTGATATCCCTGCTGCCAGAGTTTTTCTTCCTCGATGAAACTGGGTGACTGGCTGGATCTCATTTCCCCTTGTAAGCTCCGAAGACCTCATTGTACTTATGCCACTCTACCTCGCCAGACTTAATCCACGAGATCGTCTCCAGAAGGCTCTCGCTGAAATCGGGATCGGCGAGAATCACTTTGGGTCGTTTCCCTTAACGGGTTTCAGACGGCCCCCCGATCCTCCCCAGAAGGGCGCTGGCGGCGACCACTGCCGGGTTGGCGAGATACACCTCCGACCTGGGGCTGCCCATACGCCCTACGAAATTGCGGTTGGTGGTGGAAATGCAGCGTTCCCCGGCGGCGAGTATACCCATATATCCGCCGAGGCACGGGCCGCAGGTCGGCGTGCTCACTGCCGCGCCAGCCTCGATGAAGGTTTCGATGAACCCGTGTCGCAGCGCGTCAAGGTAGACCTGTGGCGAGCCAGGGATGATGATGCAGCGCACGTTCCTGGCTACCTTCCGGCCTTTGAGCACTTCGGCAGCCAACATCAAGTCCTCCAGCCGACCATTAGTGCAACTCCCGATCACTGCCTGGTCAATGGGAATATCGCCCACCTGGCTTATGGGGCGAGCATTGGAGGGGAGGTGAGGGAAGGCTACCTGAGGCTCGATCCTCGAGGCATTGTATTCGATGACCCCGGCATATTCAGCATCGGGATCAGGGTCGACCACAGTGTAAGGCCGATGCGCTCTCGGGTTTACATAGTCCATGGTTTTCCCATCGACCCTGAAGAGGCCCGCCATCGCACCAGCCTCAGTGGCCATATTGGCCACGGTGAATCGGCCATCCATCGAGAGGAGGTCAATCGCCTCTCCCACAAACTCCATCGCCGAGGAGATCGCCCCGTCAACTCCAATGTCACCGATGGTGAACAAAATGAGGTCTTTGCCTCCAACCCATTCCTGCGGCCTGCCATGATAGACGAACTTGATGGTCGGCGGTACCTTCATCCAGATTTCACCGGTGGCCATCGCTACGGCGATATCAGTCGAGCCCATGCCGGTGGCGAGGGCCCCCAAAGCGCCATAGGTACAGGTATGCGAATCGGCGCCGACAACCAGGTCCCCGGGAAGCACCAGCCCCTTTTCCGGCAGGATTACATGCTCGATGCCCATCTCGCCGACTTCAAAGTAGATCAGTCTCTGGCCAATGGCGAAATCACGCATTATCTTGGCCTGCTCAGCGGAGGGGATATCCTTGTTAGGCACGAAGTGGTCGGGCACCATGACTACCTTCTGAGGATCGAAAACCCTCTTCACTCCGATCCGATCGAATTCCCTGATGGCTATGGACGCGGTGATATCGTTCGATAGAACCAGGTCCACGCGAACGCTAATGAATTCGCCGGGCGAGACCTTCTTCCTATCCGCATGTGCGGCGATGATTTTTTCGGTGATAGTCATTTGCCCAATCTCTTAACCAACGCTTATTTGCCCTTCGTTGCCAGCAGCCGATTCAAGGCATTCATATATGCCCTGGCGCTGGCGACGATGATGTCCGTGTGGGCACCGCGGCCGACGTACCGCCTGCTCTCGCTCTCAATCCTGACCGTCACCTCTCCAATAGCATCTATGCCCCCAGTTACTGATTTGACGCTGAACTCAACGAGCTCGTTGGGCACCATTACCAGATGGTTGATGGCCCTGTAGACGGCATCCACTGGCCCGGTACCCTGTTCCGCCTTGGAAAGAAGCTGTCCCTCGGGACCGGTAAGCCTGACCGACGCGGTGGGGATGCTGGGATCACCGCAGGAAACCTGTACATGCTCCAGATGGTAAGTCTCGTGCACGGTACGTAATTCCTCAGCTACCACGGCCTCAAGATCGCGGTCGGTGATGTCTCTCTTCTTGTCAGCCAGCTCCTTAAAGGCTACAAATGCGCGGCCCAGTTCCTCGTCGCTCAGGGTATAGCCCAACTCCCCGAGCCTCTTTCGAAAAGCATGGCGTCCGCTGAGCTTCCCCAGTGAAAGGGTTGTCCCGGTCAGGCCGATGGACTCCGGATCCATGATCTCGTAGGTCGTCCGCTCCTTGATGACGCCGTCCTGATGGATACCAGATTCATGGCGGAAGGCATTGGCTCCTACAATGGCCTTGTTCGGCTGCACATACATCCCGGTCAGCTCGCTCACCAGGCGGCTGGTCTTGTAGATTCGCGTGGTGTCTATCTCAGTGGTGTATCTCAACAAGTCCTGGCGGGTCTTGATAGCCATGACGATCTCCTCCAGGGAGGCATTGCCCGCCCGCTCTCCGATCCCGTTCACGGTGCACTCGATCTGCCGCACCCCGTGATCGAGCACCGCCAGGCTATTGGCCACCGCAAGTCCGAGGTCATTGTGGCAATGGACACTGACCACCGCACGATGGATATTGGGCACATTCTTGAATATGCTATCAATCAGGTTGCAGAACTCTCGTGGGATGGTGTAACCGACGGTATCGGGGATATTCACCGTAGTGGCCCCAGCCTCGATAACCCCCTCGAGTATGCGGTAGATGTATTCCGGATCGGTGCGCGTGGCATCCATGGGGGAGAACTCCACATCTTCGAGGTAGCCCTTAGCCCGGGCAACCATCTCCCGAGAGGCTTCCAGTATCTGGTGGCGGTCTTTCTTCAGTTGGTGGAGGAGGTGGATCTCCGAGCTGGAGAGGAACACATGGATTCGAGGGTGCTGGGCATCCTTGATTGCCTCCCAGGCGACGTCTATGGCTTCGGGGTGAGCGTGAGCCAGGGCGCAGATGATCGGTCGGCGCACCTCGTCAGCGATGCGGCGTATAGCATCCCGCTCCCCCCTGGAGCTAATGGGGAAGCCCGCCTCGATGACATCTACGCCAAGCTGGTCTAGTTGCCTGGCAATCTCCATCTTGTCCTCAGCGGTGAGGGCCCCTCCCGCTGCCTGCTCCCCATCCCTCAAAGTAGTATCGAAGATGATGACTTTATCCATGTCCTTCTCCTCAATGCTCAGCGACAAGTAGCGCGGGGGCTTGTCCCCCGCCACACCCTTGCCAAGGATAAACCTCGGCGCTACTTAGGGATCGTGCACCCGCCCTCGCTCTCGCCCCCTGGCTCGCCCACATCAGCCAGCTCAGACCAGGCACCCCTGCGGCACCCAGAGTTGGCTACTTACCGCTGCTTCCTTCCGGACCTGACGGGGTTCATAGCTCTCTGCCGCGCAGGACCCAACCTTCAACACCGCTTAATGAGGACGGCACCAAGAGACTGCAGATCTCAAGCGGGAATTCAGCCCCGCTACAGCGGATCTCGGGTTCAGGGCACCGCTAACTCCCCGCCTAGCACGACCCCAATATGATGCTACCGCTTCCACCAGGTCTCTGTCAATGCCTATCGCCTTTAAGTTTTAAGTTTTAAGTTTTAAGTAGCGCCGAGGTTTATCCTCGGCAAGTGTTACTCCCTCTTTTCAATGAAATTTCGGGCAATGATAATCTTCTGGATATTCGAGGTTCCCTCAACGATCTGGTAGGATTTAGCGTCTCTGTAATAGCGTTCTATGGGATACTCTGCGCTGTAACCGTAGGAGGCATATAACTTCGTCGCCTCGTTGGCCGCCATAACTGCGGCTTCGGCGCCATAATATTTTGCAGTAGAGATGTGAAGCGTTGCCCTGCCCCCCATCTTCTCCAGGTTATCCATCATCCAGGCAGCCCTCAATACTAGAAGTTTGGCCGCCTCATGCTCACACCACATTCTGGCCAACTGATCCTGGATCATCTGAAACTCAATGATCGGCTGACCAAACTGAGTCCTTTCATTGGCATACTGCCGGGAAAGGTCAAAACACTTTTCAGCCACCCCGGCCGCCCGCGCCGCACATGAAAGACGCGTTCTGTCGAGCATAAACATGGCGATCTTGAAGCCATCACCAATCTTGCCCACCAGGGCGTTCCTGGGAATCTTCACCTCCTCAAAGGAGATCTCCCCCGTGGGAGAGCTGTGAAGCCCTAATTTGTCCGGGATCGCCCGCTGTTCGATTCCAGGGGAGTTCATGTCAACCATGAAGGCCGACATTCCCCGATGCTTTTTCTCCCGATCGGTCATGGCGTAAATGAGACCAATGGTCGCATTAGGCACACCGGATATCCACATCTTGTTTCCGTTCAGGATGTAGCCGTCATCCACCTCCTTAGCCGTGGTCTTCATCGAGGCCACATCCGAGCCGGTATCCGCCTCGGTCAGGGCGAAACACCCGGAATCCTCAGCCTTAATAAGCGGGGGAATATATCTCTCGCGCTGCTCTTCACTACCAACATGCCAGTAACACACTCTGGATGGCATTCATCTGCAAGTTGAAGGCAACCCCGTAAGAGGGGCTTTCCTTGCCCACCTCCATGGTCATCAGGGTAGCTGCCAGATATCCCATCTCATTGCCGTCGTATTTTTCCGGTGCAATGCAGCCGAAAAAGCCGAGCTCAGCCATCTTCTTAACGATTGCCTCGTTGTAAACATGGTTCCTCTCGTCTTCCTCGACAGTGGGGGCAATCTCGCCCTGGGCAAAGTCCCGCGCCAGGCTTTGCAGCATCGTCTGTTCTTCGGTGAACCCAAAGTCCATTTTCCACTCCTTTCAACAGTTTCTTATAAGCATATCGTAGCGCCGGGGTTTATCCAATGCTCAAATTCTCTCCGCAATAAGCTCTCCCATCTCCCTTGTCCCAATTTTCTTCATTCCTTCAACCATGATGTCGAAGGTACGATAACCCTCCTCCAGAACCCGATTCACTGCCCCCTCCACTGCCTCGGCCTCCCCCAATAAGCCAAAGGAATAGCGCAGCATCAGGGCGCAACTCAAGATAGCAGCGATAGGATTGGCGATGTTCTGCCCCGCCCGCCGGGGGGCACTGCCGTGAATCGGCTCGTACATGCCGAAAGCCCGGGAGACTCCACCGCGAGGCACCCCTGCCAGGCTGGCCGAAGGCAGCATCCCCATCGATCCCGCCAGCATCGAGGCTTCGTCGGTCAGGATATCGCCGAACATATTCTCGGTGACCAGGACATCGAAATCGGCAGGGCGCTGGATCAATCGCATGGCACAGGAATCAACGAGCTGGTGCTCCAATTCCACATCAGGATACCCTGAGGCGATCTCGGTGGCAATCTGTCGCCAGAGTCGCGACGATTCCAGTACGTTGGCCTTGTCCACCGAGGTTAACTTCTTGCGCCGAGTTCTGGCAATCTCAAAGCCCACCCTGAGAATGCGTTCGATCTCCCTCTCCGAGTAAGCCAGGGTGTCAACCGCCCGGCGGCCCCGTGGAGTTTCCCACCTTTTCTTAGGCTTGCCAAAATAGAGCCCGCCGGTGAGCTCGCGCACGAATACCAAATCCACTCCCCTTACCACATCTGGCTTGAGATTGCTGGAATCTACCAGCATGGGAAAGACCTTCACCGGCCGCAGATTAGCAAAGAGCCCCAATCCCTTGCGCAGCCCGAGAAGGCCATCCTCCGGGCGCACTTTAGCCAGCGGGTCGTCCCACTTAGGCCCCCCCACCGCCACAAGATAAACCGCATCGCACCGTTTACACATCTTCAGGGTCTCTGGAGTCAGGGCTAAGCCATGCTTGTCGATGGAGGCCCCGCCGATGTCGCCATAGTGCAGATCGAATTCGTGCCCAAACCTCTCACCCACCCTCTTCATGACCCTGACGCCTTCGGCAGCCACCTCTGGCCCCACCCCATCCCCTGGCAAAACCGCAACAGTGAATCGCATTATACATCTCCTTATCTCTGGTCTCACTCATTTGTTCCGAAAGTAGCTCCACTATGTAGCACCGAGGTTTATCCTCGGCAAGGGTGTGGCGGGGGACAAGCCCCCGCGCTACGTTTTCATGACTCGTTGGTGGGCAGTCGCCCATGAGGGTTTACTCCGATTGCCGCTTCTGGTAGGTCAGCAAAGCACCTAGCACCTTCATCGCCTCTTCCGATGTGGCAAACACCGGTATGCGGCGCAGCTCCAGTTTCCTCACGAACTCGTCCTCCATGCTATCCATCGTGGACCGCCACAGGATCACCGGTTTTCCCTTTTCCTTGAACATGGCAAATCCATTCACAACACCATCCATCAACGAAACCACGGCAGATGGCAACACCATGGCTGCCATTCCCAGGAACATGGGCGATGGCGATTGCACCACCAGGCAATCTACACCCGCATCATCCAGGATAGAGCCGAATGCGGCCAACAAATCAGCAGGGTTGCGATCATGAAACTGTATGGCAACACCAAGGTCAAAAGGATTGAGTGGCATGTCCCACGGGGGAGAGATTCGTTTCAACCTGCTACGTGTCTCCTCGTTGAACTGTGCCAGGCGAAAACCGTATTGCTCGCAGGCATCGGTAGCGATGACACCCTCACCGCCGGAGATACTAACTATGGCGGCCCGATTGTCACTCGGCGGAGTCAGAAACTCAAAAGCCTTGGCGAAGCCAAATAATTCCTCCAGGTTCTGAACCCGAATCGCCCCGGCCTGCCTGAAGAGGTTATCTACTACCACATCGTTCTCTCGAGCCAATGACCCGGTATGGGAGGCAGCCGCTCGAGAACCAGAAGTCGTCCTGCCAGATTTGAGTATTATCACCGGCTTCTTGCTACAGGCATTCTTGAGGGCCGCCATAAACCTCCTGCCATCACCCCTGATGGTTTCCATATGCATCGCTATTACCCGGGTATCAACATCCTCACCAAGATACTCCAGGGCATCAACTTCGTTAATGTCCATCTTGTTACCCAGATCGAGTATCTTACAAATTCCCACACAACCAAGCAACCAATGAAGCTTGTAGTCGTACAAGCCCGATTGCGAGATGAAGGAGAGCCCACCCCTCTTCGCCTCCTTGCAGGGGTGAAAGCTGATTGCCAGTTTGTTCTCCGTATTGATCGGGCTGAGGGTATTTGGACCAAGAATTCGCACGCCGTTCTGCTGGGCGAGGTTCAGGATTTCTCGCTGCAGCCTCTCCCCCTCCGCCCCGGCCTCCGAGAATCCGCCTGACACGATAGCAATCCTCTTGACGCCCTTCTCGACACACTCCCGGACAACGCCAAGAACAGCCGGAAAAGGAACCGAAATTACGACAAGGTCTATCTCCCCCGGTACATTTCCCACGCTGGCGAAAGCCGGCAATCCCGATATCTCGGTGGAGTTCCGATTAACGGGGTATAACCTGCCGCTATAGCCCAGCCGCACCAGGTTCTCCGTCAACTGATGGTTCAGCTTCATGGGATTCAGCGTCGCCCCGACTATGGCCACACTCCGGGCATTGAAAAATGGATCGAGAAAGTGTTGGTCAGATTTGCGCATGTAAGACAACTCCTTTCAGTCAAGTTTAGAGTTCTGAGTTTTGAGGCCACCCCCTTCCCCCTCCTCAATACTCAATACTCACAGATATTCCCAGTTTCCTCCTGGTATGCTCAACCAGCCCTCCCGCCGAGATCAACTCCAGCATAAAATCGGGATACGGCTCCGCCTTGAAGGCGATACCCCTGGTGATATTCTTGATCTCTCCGCTGGCAAGCTCCACCTCCAGAACATCATCGGGCTCGGCTCTCTCCGCAGCCTCGGTGCACTCCAGAATCGGCAGGCCGATGTTGATAGCATTGCGGAAGAAAATGCCTGCGAAGCTCTGAGCTATTACACAACTCACCCCCGATGCCTTAATGGCCAGCGGGGCATGCTCGCGAGATGAGCCACTACCGAAGTTGGTGGTAGCCACAATCATATCGCCTGGCCGCACTCGCTTAACAAAATCAGGGTCTACATCCTCCAGGCAATGTCTGGCGAGCTCCGCCGGGTGGGAAACATTGAGATACCGCGCCGGAATGATAGCATCGGTATTGACGTTGGCGCCATATTTGTGAACCCTACCGCACAGTTTCAATCTAACCTCCTGATCGTTATCGCATTACCCCAGGTTCCGACTGATAACGATGCGTTGTATCTCGGACGTTCCCTCGACGATCTGTAAGGCTTTACACTGCTTGTAGTAGCGCGAGACGGGGTACTCGTTCATCAAGCCATACCCGCCGTGGATCTGGACCGCATCGCTGGCGCACTTCTCACACATCTCGGAGGCATAAAGCTTGGCATATGATGCTTCCAGCGCATGCGGCAGGTTATTGTCTTTCAGCCATGCTGCCTTAAGGACCATGGTTCGCGCCAGCTCAATGTGCATCGCCATATCGGCCAGTTTGAAAGAAACCCCCTGGTAACTGTAAATCGGTTTTCCGAATTGAACCCTCTCTCTGGCATACTTGAGGGCGGCCTCGAAACATGCCTGGGCTAAGCCTACGCTGCAGGCTCCGATGCTTATACGACCGGTTTGCAGCGCCGCCAGGTGTTGTGAAAACCCCTTGCCTTCTTTACCCAAGAAATTATCCTTCGGGAGACGACACTCCTCAAAAATGCATTCGTGGGTAGCCGAGTGGGTCAATGCCATCTTGTCGTATTTCTTCCCCAGGGTAAATCCAGGGCTGTTCTTAGGTACGATGAAGGTATTTATAACATCCCCTTTCCCTATCCCCCTTGTCTTGGTGCGAGCAGTAATGACCACGATCGAAGCATTGTCGAGCCCGATGCTGGTAATGAACTGTTTGGTACCATTGATCACCCATTCATCTCCGTCAGGCACAGCGGTGGTCCTGGTGGCGCCGGCATCGGAACCTGCCTCCGCTTCGGTGAGGCCAAAGGCCCCGACCTTCTCACCCCGGGCGATGGGAACGAGCCACTTTCGCTTCTGTTCTTCAGTGCCGAATTGGAAGAGTTCTTCGCCAACCAGGGTGGTCACATCGAGTAACACCCCTAAACTGAGGTTACCCCGGGAGATTTCCTCCGTACATATGTTCATGGAGACCCAATCACCGCCGCTTCCGCCATACTCTTCACGGAAATGGGATACCCATCATCCCCAGCTCGCTCATCTGGGACATGATGTCGTAAGGATATTTACCGCTTGCCTCCATCTCTTCTGCTCGGGGTGCAACGACTTTATCGGCAAACTTTCGAGCCATGTCCTTGATCAACTGTTGTTCTTCCGTTAATCGAAAATCCACCTCTCGTCTCCCCTTTCATGCTGACTGCTTATTAGTTTAATACATCATGCCGAACAAAGCAAATCGGGCTGCGAGAAGAAGGAGCATAAACTTGACACACGACTGTTAAACGAACTAGGAACTAACAGATAGGTGAAGAATTGGGCTTGCCCCGACTTTGAGACAAAGCCCAAAATTAAAAATGCCCCTCTTGCATTTGAGGGGCATTTTTAGCCTTTGGTAGCGGGGGTTGGATTCGAACCAACGGCCTTCGGGTTATGAGCCCGACGAGCTTCCACTGCTCCACCCCGCGAGGTGACAGAGTTTCCGTCTTGTTCCTGTGCAAAAGCCCTCGACCGATTAGTACGGCTTAGCTGAACGGATTGCTCCGCTTACACCTGCCGCCTATCAAGCAGCTAGTCTCGCTGCAGTCTTACCCGGTTAACCGGTGGGAGATCTCATCTTGAGGTCGGCTTCGCACTTAAGATGCTTTCAGTGCTTATCCGATCCAGACATAGCTACCCAGCAATGCCCCTGGCGGGACAACTGGCAAACCAGAGGTCTGTCCCTCCTGGTCCTCTCGTACTAAGGAGAGCTCCTCTCAAATCTCCTGCGCCCACGACGGATAGAGACCGACCTGTCTCACGACGGTCTGAACCCAGCTCACGTACCACTTTAATGGGCGAACAGACCAACCCTTGGGGCCTTCTCCAGCCCCAGGATGTGGTGAGCCGACATCGAGGTGCCAAACTCCGCCGTCGATGTGAACTCTTGGGCGGAATAAGCCTGTTATCCCCGGGGTAGCTTTTATCCGTTAAGCCACGGCCTTTCCACACAGCACCGTGGGATCACTTTGCCCGACTTTCGTCCCTGATCGACTTGTAGGTCTCACAGTCAAGCCCCCTTATACCAATGCGCTCTACAGGTGATTTCCATCCACCTTGAGGGGACCTTTGGACGCCTCCGTTACCTTTTAGGAGGCGACCGCCCCAGTCAAACTACCCACCTGACACTGTCTCCTTGCTTGTTCAAGGGTTAGAATCAAAACTCAACAAGAGTGGTATTTCACCGGCGGCTCCACCCCAGCTAACGCCGGGGCTTCTCAGCCTCCCACCTATTCTACACATGCTAAGCCTTAATCCAATGCCAAGCTATAGTAAAGCTCCACGGGGTCTTTTTGTCCAGTCGCGGGTAGCCCGCATCTTCACGGGCACTTCAATTTCACCGAGTCCCTCGTTGAGACAGCGCCCAGGTCGTTACGCCTTTCATGCAGGTCGGAACTTACCCGACAAGGGGCTTCGCTACCTTAGGACCGTTATAGTTACGGCCGTCGCTAACCGGGGCTTCAGTTCAGAGCTTCGACTTCGATAATCTCCGTCTAAC
>QLUL01000001.1 GCA_018725425.1 Chloroflexota bacterium | reverse complement strand
AAACACCTGGCATACTTTCAATGCCAGGGAATGCGTCGCCAAGATCCCGTGCGATCCATTGAAGCACCTGGGCCTTTTCGGAAGGCGTCATGGCGGGCAGCAATTCTGCGACCTCTTGCAGTACACCCATTTTTTATCACCTGCCTTTTAGAGAGGCGAGAACCTCCCCTCGAGCTTCCTCATCACCTGAGGCATGGTGGTGTATTCCATCTCCTCCAGCGGCAGACGGTGTGGCTCGAACGGGCCGTGTCGTCGCAGGTATTCCGCAGCCAGGTTAGCCTGGTGCCTGGCCTCGTCAAAGCTGGGGTCGTCGAACATATCCCGTGGGCCGATGAGTTTGCCCCCTGCCAGTTGGAATCCGGCACACACCACCCGAGGGGGTCCATCGAATCTACTGGGATTTGATTGTGGGATAGAACACGGCATAAGCGGGCCGTGGTGCGACCCCCGCATCCATCCCTTCACCATCTGCGGCATGGTGAAGGGCTCAAGCACCTCGCCGACAGCCGGGAACTCTCCCTGAGAGCGAACGATGAGCACCGGATCATCTTTTCCCGAATACCTGCCGGCTATCTGATACAATTTGTCGGTGGATGAGACGGCGGCGATTACCCCCGATGGGCGATGGCGAACGCTCTTTACCGCATACCGCGAAGGTGCCCCGATGAGCACCAGCATGTCGTATATCTCCTCAGGGGCATCGAAGACCACCTTTCGGTGTTCCTTCACATCGTGCACCTCAAAGGAAAAGCCAGAGTGCATGTTCTCGGCGATGACCAGCCCGATGGTGTTGAAGGGATCGGCAAACATCTTATAGAGCGGCATATTCCAGGCGCCGGATGAGGTCTTATCGGCCATGAACACCAGAACAGGTTCGGAGCCGCGTTCCTCGAACTGCATCTCCGCCACGCCCGGCCCCATGCCCTTTACGTTACCGGAGAAGGCATCGCTCAACATGTCCTGTCCCGCCCCGTGAAGCTTTAATTTCTTGGCAACACCGGTGCAGGCCAAAAAGATATCCCAGGCTAGCTTGTGAATGCGCTCATTCCCCTCGCCCTGCTCATGAGTCATGATGAGCTCGAGGTCATCCCCGCACCTGGTAACGTGGAAGTCAACCAGCAGCCCCTGCCCTTTAGCCTTCTCCATAAATTCCTGAGCCGTGGCCATGAGATCAGGGTGCATACAGGAGTGTCCTACGTAACCCCCAATGTCGGCCTTGATTACACTTAGTGTGATCATCTTTCCTCCTCAAGTTTTGAGTATTGGGTATAGAGTATCTAGGCTCCTCCTCCCTCTCCCCTCCTCAAAACTCTATACTCAGAACTCTAAACTTCATTCGTGTTACTCAAAATGCAAAACGCCCCTCATATTCCCCGAAGACATCCCTCAGGGTGTCGCACACCTCACCCAGCGTGGCATAGGCACTTACCGCATCCAGGATGTAAGGCATAAGGTTTTCCGTTCCCTCAGCCGCACGTCTGAGCTCTGTCCGGGCACGCCGAACATCCGCATTGCTTCTCTCCTGCCTGACACGATTCAACGGATGTTCCATTTCGAGGGGCTCGCCAGATTCGGGAATACATGACTACATGATGGATTTCGTAAGGATTGAAAGGGCAATTTCGTATCTGGTTCGATGATTTTCACAGATACGTGCTGGAACATCCGATTCAACCTGGATATCTGTCTCCGCTCACCTTCCTTATCCATCTCCAGGATAGGGATTTCTATGGGCTCATCGAGCTCATATTCGTTTATTCCAACTATGATTCTGTCCCTGGTTTCGATCTCCCCCTGATAGCGATAGGCAGCCTCGGCAATTTCCCGCTGAAAGAAGCCATTCTCGATACCGGCAATTACCCCTCCCAGAGAGTCTATCTTATCAAAGTACTCATAAACAGCCTCCTCAATTTGGTTGGTCAGCGTCTCCACCATGAAGCTGCCACCGAGGGGATCGACGCTATTGGCCACCCCACTTTCGTGGGCGATGAGCTGCTGCGTTCTCAGGGCGATGAGCGCCGCCTTCTCCGAGGGCAGAGCCAGGGCTTCATCCATGGAATTGGTGTGCAGTGACTGTGTTCCGCCCAGAACCGCGGCCAGGGCTTGCAGGGTCGTGCGGATGATGTTGTTCTCCGGCTGCTGAGCGGTCAGGGTGCAACCGGCGGTCTGAGTGTGGAAGCGAAGCCATTGCGAGCGTTCACTGGCTCCGAAACGCTCCTTCATCTCCCGTGCCCAGATGCGCCGAGCGGCGCGGAACTTGGCGATCTCCTCAAAGAACTCGTTGTGCGAATTGAAGAAGAAGCTAAGTCTGGGGGCGAAATCATCCACCTTCAGTCCCCGATCTATCGCCGCCTGCACATAGGTAAGTCCGTCAGCCAGGGTGAATGCCAGCTCCTGGACCGCGGTGGACCCGGCCTCTCGTATGTGATAGCCACTTATGCTGACCGTATTCCATCGAGGGAGGTATCTGGAGCCAAACTCGATGGTATCCACCACCAGGCGCATTGAGGGCTCGGGGGGGAAGATAAATGAGAACTGGGCCATGTATTCCTTGAGGATGTCATTTTGTATCGTTCCGCCGAGCTTTTCCATGGGGATGCCCCGTTTTTCCGCGGCGGCAATATACATTGCCCAGACGACGGCTGCCGGGCCGTTGATGGTCATGGAGGTGGTTACCTGATCCAGCGGAATGCCATCAAATAGTAACTCCATATCGGCCAATGATGAGATAGCCACCCCACACTTTCCAAATTCACCTCGGGCTAATGGATGATCGGTATCATAACCGTCGAGCGTGGGGTAGTCAAAGGCGACGCTCAGGCCAGTCTGTCCATGCTCCAGGAGATATCTGTAGCGGGAGTTGGTCTCCTCGGCGGTGCCGAAGCCAGCGAACATGCGCATCGTCCAGAGCTGGCCCCGATAACCAGTGCGATGGACACCACGAAGAAAGGGGTATTCGCCAGGCATCCCGAGGTCAGCCTGGCAATCGGGATCAGTGATTTGACCCGCAGTGTAAACCCGCTTGATTGGCAGGCCGGAGGCGGTGGTGAAATTGCTCCGACGCTCCGAGCCTGTTTCTCTTCGGTTAACCATCTGATTGTCCACTAACCCGGCTAATACTCAAATCCGCACCTGGGCTTGATCCCTTTTTGATACGGATGTTTAACCTCCACCATCTCGGTCGCCAGATCGGCAAGCTCAATCAGCCTGGGATCGGCGTAGCGACCGGTGAGGATAAGTTCGACATTGTCCGGCTTTTCGCGGATGACACGGATAACCTCGTCGAGTGCCACCAGTCCCCAGGCAGCGGCTATATTCACCTCGTCGAGAACCACCAGATCATACCTCCCACTGAGCATGGCCTTCCGGCCAGCCATCAGAGCCTTCTCGGCCTCTCCCCTTTCCTCATCTCTGATATTCTGTGGGTCAACAAAATCGAGGTGCCCGAATCTAGCGACGGTGACATTAGGCAGCTGCGCCAGCGCCTGATGTTCGCCATAGGGATAGGTGCCCTTCATGAACTGGACGATATGAACCCTCAGCCCTTGCCCTGCGGCACGAAGCACGGCGCCCAGGGCAGCGGTCGTCTTGCCCTTCCCGTTGCCGGTGAAAACCTGCACCAGCCCTTCTTGTTCCTTAGCCATAGCATTGATCTTAAACGCAGACTTACTTTAACATCTGGCAGGGTCGTTGTCAAGGATGCGAACTTGACCCCCGGCAACAGAAGGGCTATAATACTTGTAGGGGTGAGGCATGCCTCGCCCCTACATTGGGAATTAATATGCCTCTGCATGAGTCTTGCGGCGTTTTCGGGATTTACGCTCCCGGTGAGGATGTAGCAAGGCTTACCTATTTTGCCCTCTATGCCCTCCAGCATCGTGGCCAGGAGAGCTCTGGCATCGCCAGCAGCGACGGCCGGTCCATTCGCCTTCATGCCGATATGGGATTGGTAGCCCAGGTATTCGATGAAGAGATCCTGGGCCGACTTGCCGGCAGTATCGCCATCGGACACAACCGTTACTCCACCACTGGCTCAAGTCGCATCATCAACGCCCAGCCTATTGTGATGTCCAGCGCCCTGGGGGAGGTAGCCCTGGGCCACAATGGCAACCTCACTAATGCGGCATACCTCAGGGCAGAGCTTGAAGGGCAGGGCTGCGTTTTTCGCACCTCCTCCGATTCCGAGGTGATCGCCCATCTACTGGCCTCGGCACCGGGCAAGACGCCGGTTGCGAACATCCGATTCGCCATGACCAGACTTCAGGGTGCCTATAGCCTGGTGATTATGACCAAAGACAAGCTTCTCGGCGTGCGGGATCCACTGGGGGTTCGGCCCCTCTGCCTCGGGACACTTAATGGCAACTGGGTCATTGCCTCGGAGAGTTGTGCTCTGGATCAGTTGGGCATGGAGGTCTCTCGGGAAATCATGCCCGGCGAGATTGTGCTAATTGACGAATCGGGGTTTCACAGTTTCCCTCCGGCCAATCCCGCGGCGGAAAGGGCATTCTGTATCTTCGAATACATCTACTTTTCACGTCCTGATAGCACCATCGGTGGCCGCCGTCTCTATCCGGCCAGGCTGGCAATGGGAGCGGGATTATCACGAGAGCATCCGGTAGATGCCGACCTGGTCATCGGTGTGCCTGACTCAGCAACGGCTGCCGCAGTAGGATATTCTCAAGCATCAGGCATTCCTTTCGGCGAAGGACTGCTGAAGAGTAGATATGTGGGACGCACCTTTATCCAACCCGACCAGCGCCTGCGCGACGTCGGCGTCAGGCTGAAATTCAATCCCATCCCCGAGGTGCTCTCCGGAAGGAGCGTGGTCGTGGTTGATGATAGTATCGTGCGTGGCACCACCACTCCCCGGATAGTTGCCCTTCTCCGAAAAGCCGGTGCCAGGGAAGTCCATCTGAGAATCTGTGCCCCACCCATTCGCCACCCCTGCATTTTCGGCATAGACATGGCGACCCGCCGCGAGCTTATCGCCGCTACCAAGTCAATTCCTGAAATACGCCAGTGGATCGGCGCCGACTCACTGGGCTATCTCAGCATTGATGGACTCGTCGAGGCGGTCGGCCTTCCCAGGGAGAACTTCTGTCTCGCTTGCTTCACCGGAGACTACCCGGTGCCCGTCCAACTGGAAATGGATAAGTTTGTTCTGTAGGACGGGCATCTTGCCCGTTGGAGGAATGGGATGACCGGACAACGAGATAAAGCCAGCTACGCGGCCGCCGGCGTTGACATCGATGCTGCCGGCCGGGCGCTGGAGCTGATCAAGAAGCACGCCCGCTCCACTCTCCGCCCCGAAGTGATTGGCGACCTCGGCTTCTTCGGCGGACTCTTTGAGCTCAAGGGCTGCGAAGAGCCTGTTCTGGTCTCCAGCGCCGATGGTGTGGGCACCAAGCTCAAGATCGCCGCGGCGCTCGGCAAACACGACACTATTGGCATCGACCTGGTCAACCACTGCGTGAACGACATCCTGACCTGCGGCGCTAAACCACTATTTTTTCTGGATTACATCGGGGTGGGCAGACTCTTTCCGGAACAGGTGAGCGACATCGTCAAAGGACTGGCAGAGGCTTGCAAGGAGGTAGATTGCGCCCTCATCGGGGGTGAGACCGCCGAGATGCCCGGGCTGTACGCTGAAGGCGACTATGACCTGGTGGGCTTCATTGTGGGAGTGGTGGAAAAGGGCAAGATCATCGACGGCAAGTCGATCAGGCCCGGTGACGTCATCATCGGGCTGCCATCGAGCGGACTGCATACAAACGGTTATTCTCTGGTGCGGAAAATATTCAATGTCGAGCGCTCCGCCCTCAGCGTTTTCTATCCCGACCTTGGGTGCACCCTGGGTGAGGAGCTGCTCAAGCCGCATCGCTGTTACTACCAGCAACTGAGGGCACTGCTTCCCGGAATAAAGGGGCTGGCGCACATCACCGGGGGCGGGCTGCTGGATAACATTCCGCGAGTCTTGCCCTGCGGGCTTGCGGCACACCTGAGAAAAGGGAGTTGGGATATTCCGCTCATCTTCGAGATGATTCAGAAGCAGGGCGATATCGATGAACAAGAGATGTACCGGGTGTTCAATATGGGAATCGGAATGGCGCTCTTCTGCTCACCATGCGATGTCGATGAGCTGTTGGCTGCCTTACCTGATGCGAGGATAATCGGGGGGGTGGTGGAGGGGGAGGGGCCAGTGATAATCATGTAAATAGGACGGGCATCTTGCCCGTCATTTGATCCACCACAAGAGAGGAATCCTATCATTCGTCAAATGGAGATAGATGCCCTCTGGCTGACCAGGACCCTCCACCGATGCAACAAATCAAAGCAGGTCAGCGTAATTTTTACTTTTAAAAATCTTTTTCACGACTGCTTATTCCCATCGAAACGTCTTGATAGCTACGAAGGTACAGAGAACTGTTATTGAGCACAGGATGATGATCGCCCTGGTGTAATCACCCAGGTCATTCCCGATCCATGTGGTGGTTAATATATCCATACTGTGAACTACCGGATTAAACTCGGCAGCATCCTGGAGAAATTTAGGAAATGCTTCGAGAGGGATTATTATGCCGGATAAGAAAAACAGGGGGAAGAAAAGAATCCCTGTAAGAGCCTCCACTGCACGGGTAGTACGAAGCAATGCGGCCAGCACAAATCCTAACGAGAAAAAGGTTATGGTGCTTAAACCAAAAGCTAGCAAAAAACTCAATATGTCAAGGTGAAATTCTATATTGAAAACGGCGACTGCAACACCAATGAGTATCAGAGTGCTCACTAGAAGTATGATAAAAGTTACTGCCGCCTGAGCGATCAGGATATACCACGATTCCAGTGGTGTGCCCTTGAACCGTTTAAAAACCTTTGTCACCTTATACTCAACTAAGGTGTAGGGTATGTTCATTATCCCTAACATGGCGATGCCGAATGCTATAAATGAGGGCACCTGAAGATCAACCATCCGCAGACCGCCGGGGGCAGGATCATCTCCGTAGGCAGTAGCAAACATCAAGAATATTAGCGCTTGAGTAATCAGCATCATGCTTGCCACCGGCTCTCTTAAGAAATTCTTAATCTCTATCTCTATCAGGCTGCCTAACTGTTTAAGGTTCATCTTGTTCTCCTTCCTTAATCTCTATAGTCGCGCCCGGTCAGGGTTAAGTATACATCCTCGAGTGTGGGCTGCTTGATTTCTAAGTCCGGTAAAGATATGCCTTCCATTCCTATCAACGCTGCCATGATATCCTTTCCATTCCCATAGATAATGATCTGACCATCAACCTTCTCCACCTTGTTCACACCGGACAAATGTTGGAACGTTTCTGGTTCAACTGCTTGCCCGACATTGAATGCCACCTTGCTCTCAGCTCCCAAATTTTGGATAAGCGTTACTGGTTTATCGAGAGCAACTATTTTGCCCCGTTCAATGATACATACCCTATCGCAGAGCTCCTGCGCCTCCTCCATAGAATGGGTGGTAAGGAATACCGTTGTGCCCTCGGCGCGAATCTCTCGTATCAAATTCCACATATTACGCCGGGCCTGAGGGTCAAACCCGGTAGTTGTCTCGTCAAAAAAGACTATCCTCGGTTTGCCCATTAACGCTAGGGCAACGGTCAATCGTTGCTTCAAGCCCCCAGAGAGTTTCTCATAATAAACATTTTGCTTATCTTCAAGTCCAAGCTTTTTTATCAGGTCTTGCCACGAGGCAGGTTGGGAATAGAAGCTGGAATAAAGTTTCATCGTCTCCTTGACCGTGATCCGATAGAACAAATTGCCCTCTTGCAGTTGCATCCCTATCTCCTGCCGGAGAGCATGACCATCTTTCCATGGGGTTAAGCCCAGCACGCTGATGGTTCCTCTATCTGGTCTTCTTAGTCCTTCGATACACTCTATCGTTGTGGTCTTTCCTGCTCCATTAGGTCCCACCATACCAAAAATCTCCCCCTCATAAACTTCAAAGCTCACCCCATCTACAGCTTTTACATTTTTGTAATATTTGTGTAAGTTTTTTACTACTATGAGCTTTCTGGCGGATTTTTCCTCTTTAGGATAACCCTCTAAAGTAGCGATAGTTCTCTTGGCCGATGCCAGCTCCCGGGTTAAATGTTCAACCTTTTCCTGTAAAGTTTTCCAGTCTTGCATATTTGGCTCCCCCTTGGCTTTTATTTGTTGCCGGCAGGTTTATCCAGGTAGAGAAGACCCTGCAGAATAATATCGCGAGCGACTTCCACCCCACCGGACTCAAGTTGGGAGAAGCCGAATAACCAGTGATAAAAGAGACCGTCAATGAAGGCGATCAATGTGGCTGCTGCTTTGGCCGGGTCAACAGGGCGAAAAACATTTTGGGCAATACCTTCTTTGATGATTTCGGTTAGCAGTGAGTGATCCTGGCGATTCAACTGTTGCCAGGCTGTCTCTATCTGCTGTTGTATTTTATTGTATTCTTCGCTACCCATCTGGAACAAAGAGCGAACCAGGTTACCATGCTTGGCTAATAATCGCGGCAGTTCTTCCATGACCAGAGATAATTTATCAAGTGGTGAAAGCTTTTTTGCAGCAAGTGCTTTGGATTCAGTGAGCATCTGCTCTAATTCGTGGTAAAGAGCAGCGATAAAAAGCTTCTCTTTGGCAGGGAAGTACCAGTAGAGCGTTCCTCGCCCCATGCCGGCTACTGTTGCAATATCGCTCATTGTTGTTTGGTGATAACCGCGGTTAGCAAATAAATCAAGGGCGACCATTTTGATTTTGTTTGCTTTAGCCTCCTTTTCTGACTCAGTTATTGCTATCTTTACCATCCCGGGACATCCTCTAATCACTAGACTGACTAGCCGGTCTAATTATAGCATTAAAAAATATGGCTGTCAAGTAGTAAATGTCATTTCAGCGGGGAAGCAGTCCAGGGAGTAGTCCCTCGTAAGGCAGGAAGCCGGTCTACGCTGAATCTTGAATCGAGATCGCTTGACAAACAATTGATGGTCTGCTATACTAGCATCACAATCGAATAACGCACCAAAGGCTGTGAACAGGAGTAGTACCACTCGAGGCGAGCTACAGAGAGCCGGGGCAAGGTGAGAGCCCGGTGCTAAGGCAGAGCGGGAATGGACCTGGGAGCTGCAAACCGAAATCCTGACACACAGGGAGAGTAGGCTTTGACGGAGAGGGCACCGTTATCAGAGCCTGGGGTATCGCCGAGCTAAAGGGCCGTACCCGAAGAAGATGGCCAATGCTGTAAGCGTGTTGGCCAACAAGGGTGGCACCGCGGATTAACCTCCGCCCCTTTGGGGTGGAGGTTTGTTTGTTTATGCGAGGCACGATGGACGGTAAATATTTCCCTGATGCAAAGCTCTTTCGGCAAAAAGCCAGGAAAGGAAGCCTGACCCCGATCTGTCGGGAGCTCCCTGCCGATCTGGACACACCGGTGTCTGTCTTCCTCAAGCTCGGTCAGTCGCCGCCAACCTTTCTTCTGGAAAGCGTGGAGCGTGGAGAGAACCTCGGGCGCTATTCGTTTATGGGATTAGGGCACTCTCTGATGCTCGAGAGCAAGGGCAATCGGGCGATCATTCACCATGGTTCAACCGGTGGAGGTTGGGTAGGGGCAAATTTATTCGCCCAGGAAATAGCACTGGAAAGCCGCGACCCATTGCATTTGATTCAAGAGATCATAACGAAGCGAGCAGCGGTCAGGATACCAGAGCTTCCCCCTTTTTGCGGCGGGGCCGTCGGCTATCTGGCATACGATATCGTCAACTTTTTCGAGGAGCTGCCGCAGTGCTCCCATGATGAACTGGATCTTCCGGATTGCTTCTTCCTATTCGCTGATACTCTGCTCGCTTTCGACCATGTGCAGCATAAAATGAAGATCATCGCCAATGCCTATGTTGATGACGATGTCGACGCGGCGTACCATCAAGCTGTATCTGAGATAGAGGCAATCATCGCTAGATTGACCTCGCCACTGCCACAGGAGTATCGAGTATTGAGTATGGAGTATCGAGAAGGACTCTCAGACAATAGACAACTCGCTTCCAACTTCAGCAGGGACGAGTTTGCGGGGATGGTCAGCACCGCCAGGGAATACATCGCTGCCGGAGATGCTATCCAGATCGTGCTCTCGCAGCGGCTGCGGCGCAAGACAAGCGCCAAACCCTTCGATATCTATCGGGCACTGCGCATGGTCAATCCCTCGCCTTATATGTTCTATCTCAATTTTGGCCAGTTCCAGCTCATCGGCTCCAGCCCGGAGATGCTGGTGAAGCTAGATGGAGAACGTGCCGAGTCCCGGCCCATCGCCGGCACTTGTCCGCGGGGACAAACCGAGGAGGAGGACCTCTCCTTAATCACGGAGCTGCTGGCCGATCCCAAGGAGCGGGCGGAGCATGTGATGCTGGTGGATCTGGCCCGAAACGACCTGGGGCGTGTTTGTCAGTATGGCACGGTGAAGGTACCGGAGCTGATGGGGGTTGAAAGATACTCCCATGTAAGCCACATCGTCTCGGCGGTGGAGGGGAGACTCAATCCCGGCGAGGATGCCTTCTCCCTGCTTCGAGCCTCCTTTCCCGCGGGCACCGTCTCCGGCGCGCCCAAGATTCGAGCAATGGAGATCATCACTGAGATGGAGAAGACAAGGCGCGGCCCCTATGCCGGTGCTGTGGGTTACTTCGATTTCACGGGAAACATGGATACCTGCATCACTATTCGCACCATTGTGATGAAGGAAGATACCGTCTATCTCCAGGCCGGCGCAGGAATAGTGGCTGATTCCGATCCGCTCACCGAACATCAGGAAACCCTGAATAAGCTGAAGGCGCTGGAAAAGGCGATCATCGTTGCGGAAGGGGGAGACAAGAGTTTCGAGTATTGAGTTTCGAGTTTCGAGGGGGGGCTAGAATGATTTTAATAATCGACAACTACGATTCTTTCACCTATAATCTGGCCCAACTGCTGGGTGAGCTCGGCGAGGAGCTAGTGGTGTGCCGCAACGATAAGATCACTCTTGATGAAGTAACCAGCCTCCACCCATCAGGAATTGTGATCTCGCCGGGGCCCGGAACTCCAGCCCACAGCGGCATCTCGAATGAGGTCATACAGCAGTTCCACCGCCGTGTGCCGATTCTCGGTGTTTGTCTGGGGCACCAGTGTCTTGCCTATTCGTTTGGAGGGAAAGTGGTACGGGCAAAGCGACTGATGCACGGCAAGACCTCGCTGGTCCATCACGATGGCAAGGGAGTTTTCGCCGATTTGCCGCACCCCTTCGAGGCCACACGCTATCACTCGCTAATTGTGGAGGAGCCGGTGCCTGCCGAACTGGAGGTCTCCGCCTGGACTGCCGATGGCGAGATCATGGGCTTGAGACACCGGGAGTACCCGCTGGAAGGGGTGCAATTTCACCCGGAGTCTATCTTGACTGCATCGGGGAAGCAGTTGCTTCAAAACTTCATCGCAGTAAAACCAAAATGATTAAAGAAGCTATCGCCAGGATCGTTGAGGGATCAGACCTCACCATAGCGGAGGCCGCAAAGGTGATGGCCGAGATCATGCAGGGCAAGGCAACCCCGGCCCAGTTGGGGGCTTTTATCACCGCCCTGCGCATCAAGGGAGAGACCGCCGCCGAGATCGCCGGCTGCGCCCGAATCATGCGGGAGAATGCCATTCGGGTAAAACCACAGCGAGCGGACCTGGTGGATACCTGCGGCACCGGTGGGGATGGCAGTGGAACCTTCAACATCTCCACTACGGTGGCTTTCGTGGCTGCCGGGGCAGGGTTGGGAGTTGCTAAACATGGCAATCGCTCGGTGTCCAGCCGCTGTGGCAGTGCCGACTTAATGCAGGCGCTGGGAGTAAGAATAGACCTCTCCCCGGTCCAGGTCGCCCACTGCATTGATGAGGTGGGCATCGGATTTCTGTTTGCGCCGGCTCTCCACCCGGCAATGAAGTATGCCGCCGCTGTCCGTCAGGAGATCGGACTGCGCACCATCTTCAACCTCCTGGGCCCACTGGCCAATCCCGCCCGGGTGAGAAGGCAACTCCTCGGGGTTTACAGCGCCCACCTCACTGTGACACTGGCTGAGGTGCTGCACGCCATGGGGTCAGAACATGCTTTCGTGGTGCATGGTGCCGACGGACTCGATGAGCTTTCGACTACCGGGATAAATAGGGTCTCTGAGCTTCGCTTTGATCCACTAGGACAGGCATCTTGCCCGTCAAATGGGCAGGTCAGAACCTATGACCTCGATCCACAGGAGTTGGGTTTACCACCGGCCAGGCTGAGCGACCTCGCCGGTGGCGACCTGGAGGAGAACGCCGAAATAACCAGGGAGGTGCTGGCAGGGCAGAAAGGGCCCAGGCGAGACGTGGTCCTGCTCAATGCCGCCGCTGTGCTGACAGTCGGGGGGAAGGCAAGGGACTTGAGAGAGGGGCTGGCCCAGGCGGCGCAATCGATTGACAGCGGTAAGGCACTTGAGAAAATTAGCGAGCTGGTTGAGATGACCTGCAGTTTCCATTCCAGGTATGAAGGTGGATAGGACGGGCATCTTGCCCGTCAAATGGGCAGGTCAGAACCTATGACCTCGATCCACCTAACTACCTTATGAGGTACGATGATCCTGGATGAGATCGTTGCTTCGACGAAGAAGCTCATCGCCAATCGAAAATCCCGGGTGTCCATCGCGGAGATGGCGCAAGCAGCGAGGGATCAAACCCCGCCGCGGGATTTCGCCGCCGCATTGGGCGGCTCAAATATCAGGTTGATCGCCGAGGTGAAACGAGCCTCACCATCAAAAGGGTTGCTTGCACCGAACATCGCCGCCGCTGCTTTAGCCCGCACCTACGAGAAAGCCGGTGCGGCGGCCATTTCAGTGCTGACGGAGACCGAGTATTTCCGGGGCAGCCTGGCTGATCTCGAAGCAGTCCGGACAGCGGTCTCTCTGCCGATTCTGCACAAGGATTTCGTCCTTGACCCGTACCAGGTATACGAGGCCAGGGCGCATGGTGCCGACGCAGTCTTACTCATCGTCGCCATCCTTTCGCCTGGCGAATTGCAGAATCTGCTGAAGACGACTCACTCGCTGGGCATGGTGGCGCTCGTAGAGGTCCACGATCGAGAGGATCTGGAGCAGGCGCTAGCAGTCGATCCAAAGATCATCGGGATAAACAATCGGAGCCTGGCCGACTTCAGCCTCAGCCTGGAGACGACGGTGGAATTGCGCCCCCTTGTTCCAGGAGGCAAGATAATAGTGAGCGAGAGTGGCATTCATACCAGGGATGATGTCAAGACACTCGAAGATATAGGGGTAGACGCCATTCTGGTTGGCGAGGCGCTGGTGAGAAGCGCCGATCCGGCGAGAAAAATAAGGGAACTCTTATCCCCTCCATACTCTAAACTCGCTACTCAAAACTTTAAGGGAACTCTTAGGATATGATGGTCAGGGTTAAGATCTGTGGCTTAACTAATCTGGAAGACGCCCTGGCGGCAGTTGAATATGGGGCTGATGCCCTGGGATTCGTATTCGCTCCCAGCCCTCGACGAGTCACGCCCGATGCGGTCAGGGAGATAGTGGCCAGATTGCCGCCATTTGTGACCAAGGTAGGCGTCTTTGTGAATAGTAAACTCGCCGAAATAAGAGAAACAATGTCGCGGTGTGGGCTTGACCTGGCACAGCTTCACGGCGAGGAGGGGCCCGACCTTTGCGAGTCGCTTTTCCCCAGGGTCATTAAGGCATTCAACCCTGGTAACCTGCCCCCCTCTTTAGAGAGGTATCGAGCAGCGGCGATCATGCTCGATATAGGACGGGCATCTTGCCCGTCAAATGGGATTGAACAAGCAGGTGTTCAAAATCTTGAACCCCTACACTGGACGATCGCCAGAGATATTCGGTGCCACATGATACTGGCCGGGGGGTTGACTCCGGAGAATGTCGCCCAGGCTATAAGGGTGGCTCAACCCTATGCGGTGGATGTATCAAGCGGGGTGGAGGAGAGGCCGGGGAAGAAGGATCACGGCAAGATGAGGGACTTTATTAACGCCGCGAAAGGCCGACGATGAGAGACAGAGAACTACCCGATGAACAAGGTTACTTCGGGCCCTGGGGTGGAAAATTCGTCCCGGAGACCCTGATGTCCGCTCTGGCAGAACTGGAGAGAGCTTACGCCGAAGCCTGCGCCGATGCCTCATTCTGGCAGGAATTCGATTCCCTCTGCCACCATTACATTGGACGACCCACCCCCTTATATTTTGCTCGAAGGCTTTCGGAAAGGATCGGCGGGGCGCAAATCATCCTCAAGAGGGAAGACCTGGCCCACACCGGCGCCCACAAGATAAATAATGCCCTGGGGCAGGGACTCCTGGCCCGGCGGATGGGGAAGAGACGCATTGTCGCCGAGACCGGAGCGGGACAGCACGGCGTTGCTACAGCCACCGTATGTGCCCTCCTGGAGATGGAGTGCATTGTCTACATGGGGGTGGAGGACATCCACCGTCAGCAGATGAATGTCTTCCGCATGAAGTTGCTGGGAGCAGAGGTTCGCCCGGTAAGCTCGGGCAGTCGCACACTGAAGGATGCTATCAATGAAGCAATACGTGACTGGGTCACCAACGTCCGCACCACCCACTATCTATTGGGCTCGGTCGTCGGCCCACACCCTTACCCCATGATGGTACGGGATTTCCAGTCCATTATTGGGCGAGAGGCCAGGGAGCAGATGCTCGCCACATACCAACGCCTCCCCGACTACATCGTGGCCTGCGTCGGCGGCGGGAGTAATGCCATGGGAATCTTCTATCCCTTCCTCAATGACCACGGAGTTAAGCTCATCGGGGTGGAGGCATATCATTCCGCCTCATTGACTGTCGGAGAGCCGGGGGTGCTGCACGGCACCAGATCCTATCTTCTCCAGGATAAGCACGGACAGGTGAGTTCGACACACAGTATCGCCCCCGGTTTAGACTACCCCGGGGTAGGCCCGGAGCATAGCTACCTCAAGGATAGCGGCCGCGCCGAATATGTGGCCGTAACCGACGATCAGGCGCTGGAGGGATTCCAGATGCTCTGCGAGACCGAGGGGATAATCCCGGCACTGGAACCTTCACATGCCATCTATTACGCCGCGCTGCTGGCAAAGGGGCTGCCCAGGGAGAAGGTAATCGTGATGAACCTCTCCGGGCGGGGGGACAAGGACCTAGAGATCGTAGCCGGGGCAATGGGGGTGAGGTAGGACGGGCATCTTGCCCGTCAATTTATGAGTCGAATCGAGCAGGTCTTTGCTGATAAGAACCACAAGGCGCTGATTGCATACGTGACGGTGGGATATCCCAGCTTAGCGGCTACGTTGGAGATAGTTCCCGTCCTGGCATCAAGCGGGTGCGACATCGTCGAACTGGGCATCCCTTTCTCCGATCCACTGGCCGATGGGCCTACCATTCAACGGGCGAGCTACGAGGCGCTCCAGCAAGGGGTCACCCCAGAGATATGCCTCGAGGTGGCGCGCAAGCTAAGGCATCTGGTCAATATCCCCCTGATATTTATGGGATATTATAATCCGGTGCTTCGCTACGGACCGGAGCCTTTCTGCAGCAAGTGCGCCGAGGTGGGGATTGATGGGCTTATCATTCCCGACCTGCCCCCGGAGGAAGGGGCAGAATTGGAGGGTCTAGCTCAGAGGCAGGGGATTGACCTCATCTACTTGCTCGCCCCCACCAGTGACGATATCCGCATCAAATTGGTCGCCGAGAGGACTCGAGGCTTTATATATCTGGTCTCGATAACCGGGACTACTGGAGTCAGGGGCGCTCTTCCGGAGGATCTGGAAAGCTTCGTAGCTAAGGTTAGAGCGAGGACTCGCCGGCCACTGTGCGTGGGATTCGGGATATCAACACCAGCCCAGGCCAGGCGAGTGAGCAGTGTAGCTGACGGCATCATCGTGGGCAGTCGCATTATAGAGCTGATAGAGGAGGATGGAACGCTAGCAAACCTGCGGGCTTTTATCGGGAGACTAAGGAAAGAAATAGGTTAGGGGGTGATAGATGATGTAATCTGCAACACCTGGAGACCCGGACGAAATCAACAAATAGGACGGGCATCTTGCCCGTCAAAGGAGGAAAAATGGAAACGACCAAATTTACTCTATCCGAAGAGGAGATGCCCACTTCCTGGTACAACGTACAGGCGGATCTGCCACAGCCGCTGCCACCGCTGCTGCACCCGGGCACCCACGAGCCCACAATTCTACCGCCCCCGCTGTTTGCCTCAGAGCTGATTAAACAGGAGTTCAGCACCGAGCGCTTCATCGAGATACCCGAGGAGTTACAGCAGCTCCTCCGGATGTGGCGGCCCACCCCCTTATACCGGGCTCATCGCCTGGAGAAGGCCCTGGACACGCCGGCGAGGATCTTCTACAAGTACGAGGGCGTCAGCCCGGCCGGCAGTCACAAGCTCAATACCGCCATCGTTCAAGCCTATTATGCCCGGCAGGATGGGATCAAACGGCTCGCCACCGAGACCGGTGCTGGCCAATGGGGCAGCGCCCTGGCCATAGGCTGTAGCTTCATCGGCCTGGAATGCAAGGTCTATATGGTGAGGGTTAGCTATAACCAGAAGCCCTATCGCCGCATCTTGATGGAGACCTTTGGGGCTACATGTGTTCCTAGTCCCAGCACGGATACTCAAGTGGGCCGCGACATCCTGTCCGAGGACCCCAATTCCCCCGGCAGCCTGGGAATCGCTATCAGCGAGGCAGTGGAAGATGCTATGAACCGGGACGATACCTACTATTCTCTGGGAAGCGTGCTCAATCATGTCTTGCTGCACCAAACCATTGTGGGGCAGGAAGCGAAGAAGCAGATGGAGAAGGCCGATGCCTATCCCGATATAATCGCCGGCTGTGTGGGAGGTGGCAGCAACTTCGCCGGCATGATTCTTCCCTTCATACCGGATAAGCTGAAGAGGCAGAGGGTGCAGATAATCGCCGTTGAACCGGAGGCCTGCCCTACCCTGACCAAGGGACCAGATATATATGACTTTGGTGATGTGGCCGGGCTTACCCCTTTGATCAAGATGTTCACTCTGGGGCATACCTTCGTTCCCCCGCCGGTCCATGCCGGTGGACTGCGATACCATGGAATGGCGCCTATCGTTTGCCATCTTTATCGGCTGGGATTGATCGAGGCTAGAGCGGAGCATCAGGTGGCCGTTTTCCAGAGTGCCCGGGAATTCGCTCGCACGGAGGGCATCGTTCCCGCACCGGAACCGGCCCATGCTGTCAAGGTGGTCTTTGATGAGGCCCTGAAGTGCAAGGAGTCGGGAGAGACCAAGACCATTCTCCTGGCCTTGAGCGGACACGGCCACTTCGATCTGGGGGCCTACGAAGCATCTCTCACCGGCAAACTCATTGATTACGAGTATCCCAGGGAGAAGGTAGAAGAGGCCCTGGCCAAAGTGCCGAAGGTATAAGCCTGGTCTAAGATTGGGGTATGCTGCCAAAAGTAGTCATTTATTTTCGAATCTAGCAAGCCCTTGAAAATGGAACATCCGATGCATATACCAGTTTCGTCAAAATGGGCGACGGGAGAGGCAATCACCTGTTGCTTGATCTCTTCCTCCACAGGCTCCAGGATCTCGTAGCAGTCCTCGTTTACGTTAACCATGGTAGCCCTGACTCAAGTAATGACCAAAAAGATCGGCGAAAGGCTCGCTGGTGCGTTCATAGGGCAGGAGGCACTGGCTCAAATAGACGGCGGTAGCTTTTAGATGGGGCCCATATTCAACCGGGCGCCGGACCCCTTCGGGATAAGCAGCCTTGTTGAGATAGCCACAATGCTAGACTGGTAAGTCTTGGTATTACCCATTATGTCGGAGTGGCGATGCCTGCGGGAGTAACCCTACCGATCCTCGCCGGGGGTGTCCTCATCGCCATCGTCGTAGAAGTCCTATCGGGTCTAGTCCCCGACATAAGAACAATGAAGATGAATCCTGTCGAGGCTATGCGACGTGAATAAAGCTATTGCACGATTGGGGAACATAATACTTATTTCTTCGAAGAGGAGCGAGTTGTCCACCAAACGGTGAACTAGGTATTGTGTCCCTGGTTTATACCAAAAGGTCGACGATTTCTCCTTTTCGCACATCCACCAGTCCCGCTTCTGAGATTCGCAGGAAAGGTATCGCCTGACTGGTAAACGTGGCAAGCGTCAGATGGGCATCAGGGAGTGAGCAGCCCAGGTCAGCCATCTCTTGATGAATGGCATCCAATCCTTCGACAATGGCTGCCATTGGCTGATCCGACATAATCCCCCCAAATGGCAAAGGCAGCTCAGCCTTGACCTGGCCATCTGCCCACACGACGATCCCCCCTTTCATGGCTACGATGCGGTTGGCCGCCTCGGCCATGTCGCGCTCATTTGCACCGACAACGATGAGAGCGCAAGTATCCCAGGCGGCGCTAGTGGCAAAGGCCCCTTTGCTGATTCCAAATCCTCTGACCATGCCTGTAAATATCTTTTCCCCCTGCTTACTACCGGTAATGACCGCCATCTTCAGAAGATCCCTGTCCGTATCAATCTTGATCTCACCGTCTGAGGTTAGCGATACTTGAGCCTCACGTGCCACCAGGTCCGTGATCAGATCCATCACTCGCACCTTGCCCCGATTATTTCCAGGACGAATAGTGAAATCGCCGGGTTTGAGCTTGCGAGGGATTTCAACGCTGGGGAAACTCTCCTTCGAAAACGCCGACTTGCGAGGCGGGATGAGCACCACACCATTTTGGGCTATGATACGACCATTGCTGATGACGTATTCCGCCTCGATGGTCTTCGGCTCAGGAATAATAACTATGTCAGCACACTTCCCCGGTGCGATACCGCCGACCGCATCATCGATGGAGAAATGCTCCGCTACATTCAGGGTAGCCATCTGTATGGCTACAATGGGATCGAACCCAAAATCGATAGCTCTCTGGACCACAAATTCCATGTACCCGTCCGTCATCAGTCGCTTGGGACCTATCCCGTCCGTTGTGAGTACCAGCCGTCTGAACTCGATACTTTCATCCTTTATGGCTGAGATCACCGGCAACTCCCTTCGAATGTCGCCCTCTCGAATCATGGCATGAATCCCCAGCCGCAGTCTGTCGATCGTCTCCTCGACGGTTGTTGCCTCGTGGCAGGAAGAGACGCCGGCGGAAATATACGATGCGAGCCTGTTTCCCCTGGCCCCCGCGGCATGCCCCTCGATCTTCTTGCCGGCTGCGAGCGTTTCGGCCAGCAGACCGAGGATTCTATCATCGCCCTTGATGATGCTCGCCCAATACGTCTCACCCAGGCCGAGTATCTCCTCACGTTCCAGGAGCTTCTTCAGCATCTGAGCATCCATCGCATGTGCCTCGGCCGCCGGACTTATGGTAACCATGGGAGGGGCAGTGCCGAATATCTTTATCGGCTGGTCTTTAGCCGATTCTAGAAACTCGATGATACCCTGATACCCGAGCGAGAAGGCGAACTCCATTTCGGTGACAATGGTGGTAGTGCCGCCTCGCATGGCATATTGGAGAAACTCTCCCAGGCTATAAAACGAGAGCAGATGTGTGTGACCATCAATAAGGCCAGGGATCAGCGTTTTTCCTGCAGCATTGATGACCCTGGTTTGGGGACCGATGGTATGACTGGCATCATTCCTCACATAGGCTATCCGCTCCCCTTTGATGGCCACCGACCAACCCCGGAGGAGTTCCCTGGTGTAGACATTCACCAGATCTCCATTGACCACGACCAGGTCGGCCTTCTCATTTCCCAGGGCTACATTTACCAGATTTCGTATCTCTACTGTGCTTCGTGTTGTCGCTGCCTTCATGATCTCCTTCCTTGCCTCCAGCCTCACAGCAACCTTTGCTGTCCGCCGCCCTCGGCAGCATAGCCCAGATGGGCTCGCGCCATCTCCCCAACCCTTCTCCCCGCCGGGGTTCGAATCACAAACCCCATCTTCAGCAGAAATGGCTCGACGACATCAACCAGTGTATTCGTCTCCTCGTTCAGCGTAGCTGCCAGGGCTTCGACACCCACCGGGCCGCCGCGGTAATTCTCCAGGATGGTGGTCAGATATAGCCGGTCAAGCCGGTCCAATCCAGCGTGGTCAACACCTTCCCTGGTCAACGCCTCATCGGCAAGCGCCTGAGTGATCTTCCCGTCGGCAGTCACCTCCGCATAATCCCTGACCCGGCGGAGCAGCCGATTGGCAATCCGTGGTGTTCCCCGGGAGCGCCGAGCGATCTCGATCGACCCCTCTTCCTCCAGGCGAACCCCCAGAATCCGGGCCGATCTCTTCACCACCCTGGCCAACTCCTCGGGAGCATAATAGTCGAGATGATAGATTATTCCGAAGCGATCGCGCAGCGGTGGGGTCAGCAGGCCAGCCCGCGTCGTTGCCCCCACGAGGGTGAAGTGTTTGAGCTGATAGGGAAGGGTCCTGGCAAAAGCCCCTTTGCCATAGATGAAATTTACCTCGAAGTCCTCCATCGCTGAATACAGATACTCTTCAACGGTCCGAGAGAGCCGATGAATCTCATCGATAAATAAGACCTCACCGGTATCAAGGTTGGATAGGATGCCCACGATATCGACCGGCTTCTCCAGCGCAGGCCCGGCGGTATGGGTGATCTTGGCCTGCATCTCGCTGGCGATGATGTGAGCCAGGGTGGTTTTGCCCAGCCCCGGTGGTCCATGAAAGAGGATGTGGTCTATTGGCTCGCCCCGGTTCCGGGCCGCTGTCAGGGCGATTATGAGGCTTTCCACCACCTCGCGCTGCCCGATATACTCGTCGAGGGTTCGGGGACGAAGACTCCAGACAAAGCGCGCCTCCACATCCCGCTCCTTGGAGACCTCTGTTCCTTCCCCATCTGTGCCCCGGATCGATGGATTGCGACTCATGATCTTCTCTCCGCTCGGAATACCTCACGAATAAGCCCCTCGGTATCCTTTAAGCCGGGATTCTGCTCCAGAGCCTCCTCGACCTTTAGCCTGGCATCAGCGCGCTTGTACCCCAGACCTGCCAGCACCTCAACGGCCTCATCCTTAATGTCCTTCCTTGTCACCGACGGCATACTGTCGTAGCCCTCATCTTTGAGCAGGGCGAATTCGGCAACCTTCTCCTTAAGCGTGGCGATGATCTTCTGGGCGGTTCGGGCTCCGATCCCGGGCATTCGCTGAAGGACTTGCGCATCGCCGCTCTCAATAGCGTTCGCTACCGTGGATACCGAGAAAACGAAAGCCTGCGCTGCCTTGGAGGGGCCGATGCCCTCGACAGCGATCAGCTTCTCGAAGAACCGCCGCTCGAAGTCGTTGTTGAAACCCACCAAAACCGGCCGCGGCTGTCTCTCGGAGACGTGATAATAAATCTGAAGCCCGATCTCATCGCCCTCCACTTTGCCGCGATCCGTAAGGGAGCGCATGACGAACAAGGGGAGCAGGACTTCGTACCCCAAGCCGTTCACATCTACTACAACCTTTGAGGTCTCTTTATTGATGCTCTTAATGGTTCCGTTGATGTAGGAGATCATTTGTGAACCTCCTCATACAGACTTGTGCTTCCCACGCCTGATTTCAGATAACGGATTGCGTGTATCTGAAGTTCCCCGAAGAGCAATTTAGACGGAGTGCTCAAGGCACGAAGCCCGATATGCTCTGTTATCCGAAGCTAACGATTTCTACAGGGCGTTCCACAGCAAGGCTTTTTCGGTGGAGTTTGAGCCGTTCAATCTCGTGCAGTGTCTCTGCTGTTAGGTAGCTTTCCTTACAATGGGAACAGCTTACCACTGGAATGCTCTCTATCACCAGTAGATCTTTACCCTTACCATAGGTTCGGGCAACCCTGCGGATGCGTGCACCCTCTTGTCCACAAATATCACACACCATTTGATACTCCCCTGTTCTCACGGTACGTATACGGTGATAATGACCAACTTGCCGGTCGGACTCAGTTTCGCAATCATTTCGATTTCACCACTATCAATTGTTTCCCCCTTGATGCGGTATTTCCATTCGGCGGTGACCCTATCCTTCTGGCAGTCCTGTACCTCGCCGGTGAGGATGCCACGTTCGACGTCGTAGATGGTCAGATCATCGTTTTTCATCTCCTCTTCTGCATGAAGCGGATGTCCCATTTTTAAGGGCTTGCTAGATTCGGAAATAAATGCCTACACAGTGAATTTTATAAGGGTTGAAAAGGCAAATTCGTATCTGTTTTTAGTTATTTTCACGGATAACGGGTGGAACATCCGATGAAGTGTCATCACATATTGCCGCTGGCGAATCTTCTCTCGCATACGTTTCAGGATTCGTTCGAAC